>NZ_JAYSFE010000015.1:35878-52005 GCF_041913585.1 Allostella sp. | reverse complement strand
CCCGGACGAAGCGGCGCGCGCGAAGCCGTGGTTTCCCTACCGGCTCCCATTCGGTAGGCTTCGGCGGGGGCTCGGATCGAGACCACCGTTGCCGTGGTTTCCCTACCGGCTCCCATTCGGTAGGCTCCGTCATCGCCGCACCCGCCCGAGCTTGTAGCCGTGGTTTCCCTACCGGCTCCCATTCGGTAGGCTTGGAACCGAGAAGGCCTCTGCCCAAGTTACGCCGTGGTTTCCCTACCGGCTCCCATTCGGTAGGCTACCTTTCGTCCAACGGCTTGATCCTGCTCTGATTTTCGTCTCGGAATCGAGGCCGAAATCAGAGCAGGACGAGTTGTTTCGGGGCGATCTTCTCATTTTTGCTGGCCTCTCCGAGCAGGAGTCGCATTCGGCCGTACTGCTTGTCGGTCACCTGGAGCGCCCGGACGCTGCCTTTCGTGGGCAGGCTGCGGGTCACGCGGGACAGGTGCTTCTCGACCGCCTCCTCCCCACGGCATACCCTCGCATAGACGGACCATTGCAGCATCATATACCCGTCCTGCTTGAGGAAGTTGCGGAACCGCGTCGCGGCGCGCCGCTCGCTCTTGGTGCCGACCGGCAGATCGAAGAAGACGAAGAGCCACAAGATCCGGACCTCTTCCGTCCTCATGGTGCGAGTTCGGGCAGCTCCAGCAAGGCGCCGCTCGCGGCCTCCATGGCGCGGGCGAGCGAGGCCGCGGCGCGCTCGGTCGCGACCAGCAGGGAGATCCGCTCCGATCCCATGCGAGCCTCGGCCAGCAGCGCGCCGGCCATCGCGCGTCGGTCATCGACGGTCAGGTCCTTGCGGCAGGGCTGCCCATCTTCGACGGTCCGCCATGCCAGGACGTCGACGAACGGCCGGAAGGGCTCCACGAGGTCGTCGGCGAGATTGAAGGGGTTGCTGACGCTCGCATGCATGATGCCGAGCGACGGAACCAGCCCATAGGCGACCAGGGCCCGCGCGACGCCGGAGCGCACCACGGCATAGCCATAGTTGAGGAGCTTGTTGCGCCGGTCGCCCTCGTCCTCCCGGCGAAACTCGGCGAAGAGCTGGCCCCAGTAGTAGCGGGCCGCCCGCGCCTCGACGTTGCCCGGATCGCCGGAGCCGACGAGCTTCGCCATCTCGCGCAGTGGTCCTGCGCCGCCACGGCCGACGGCCGCCAGGGCGGCCGCTTGATTGTCGATCTTGCGACGGACGACGGACTGCCACAGCCGCTTCTTGAAGGGCGCCGTCAGGCCGACCTGCCGCTGCGCCATGTCGGCCTGACGGAAATGCCGATGGAACGGGAGCGCCACCCCGGATGGCGTGTGCGTCTCGTCGGTCACGATGACGGCGATCCCGGCTGCCATGCAGGCCGACAGCAGCGCGCCCGTGAGCGTCGACTGCGACGTGTCGACGACGATCCAGGCCACGTCCTCGATCGCCAGCCGAACCTCGCCGTCGTCCTGGGACACGACGATCTGGCCGTCCGCCAGCGACAGGCGGGACGGGCGCGTCAGGTGCAGGCCGCGCCATGCCATGTCCGTGCTTCCCGGACGATTTCGCTGCGCCGGCCGAGCCGGTCAATGGAGAACTTGCGGAAGCTTTTGAGCGTGCGTGTTCCAATACCTCGTTGGAGCAAATCGCTGCGATTGTGCGAGGATATTGAAATAGCCGCAGTTGATCGGTCGGCGCTGCGAAAATACCCATCCATGAAAGTGCCGTCGCTCTTTTCAATCTCGACGAAACAAAATGGAAACAGACTCCAAAGGAACTCGAATTCTCCGGACGACACATCCGGCCAATTTTGCTCTGGAGTGTATGCACGAATAGCGAGGCGCGGCGGGAATGGCCAATTCGTGCAGTCCGCAGTTTGATGCGGATAGACCGGCACCAGAAAGAACTCCCACTGCTGCCGCCTGTTGAGTTTGCGGAACACGTCGACGCGAACCATCTCGCCGCGGTCGGCGGCGCCGTCACGGACGAGGACGTCCGGCTTGTTCCGGCTCAGCAGCCGCACCTTGCGGATCGGCTCCAGCCGCTCTGCGCCGTCGGCGCCGTATTTCCATCTCGGCGGGTCGTCGGCGGGCTTCCGGCGCTCGATCCAGTCGCGCAGCCGTTCGATCAGGGCCTGGTTGCGCTCCGCGTCCTTGATCCGGTCGAGGTCGGCGAGCGTCAGGCTCTCGATCGGCTTGCGCTCGTAGACTTGCACTGCGCCGTCCCGCTCCTCGACCTGCCGGATCGTTTCGGCATGACCCCGGCCGCGGGCGCGCCGTCGTTCCGCGCGGGAGACGAACACTTCCACCAGCCGGCGGCGCGTCTCCTCGACGAAGCCGGGCCAGGGCGGCGGCAGGTCGGAGAAGTCGCGGTGGGAGCCGGTCGCCTCCGCCTCCTGGAAGGCGCGGGTCAGGCGCTGCAAGGCCGACCGGCTCGTGGCGGCGACGATCAGCGCATCCAAGGCATGGTGGCGGTCGTCGGCGACCCGCTTGCCGTCGGGGCCCTTCTTCAGGTCCTGGATTCCCCAGCCGCGCCGCAGGCGATCCGTCAGTGGGCCCGGCCGCGCACCCACGCGGTCGGCGCCGCCATCTGCATAGAGGCCGCGGACATGGTCGGCGAGGAGGCGGGTCGCGAACCGCGTGTCGTTGAGGTTTCGCGGCTTGAACTTCTCCTCGAGCAGCTTGGCGTCCTTCAGCACGTAGTTGCGCTTCTTGCGCCCCTTCATGCCCTTGGTCGTCTCCACCGCGGCGACGAAGGCGGCCCACCGCCGGTCGTCCGCGCCGAACCATTCGTGGGGCGTGCGGCCGCGCTTCTCCTGGTTCTCGGAGGCGAAGCAGAGCGTCTTGTTGACGAAGCTGTCGTCGCCCGACCGGCTCCACGGCAGGATGTGATCGACCTGTACGCTGTTGTCGCTGGCAACGATCGCATGCGGCGGGATCGGCTGGTCGCCGTAGAGGCTGCGGCCGTTCTGCTCCCGCCAGAGCTCGAACCGCAGCAGGTCCTCCACGCCGGCCGGCGGATGCCCGACGGTCTCGGCGAACTGTTCGCGCAGCCGGTCGCGTTCCTTGTTCCGCTTCTCGATGCCCTTCGTGATCTCGTCGCGCTCCTCCTTGCTCTTGCCGACGTCGCGGGCGAGCTCGATGTGAAAGCGGCCCGGAAGCCCGTACTCGGCGACGATCGCGCGGACCTGCTTGATCGCCTCCCCGAGGGCCTTGCGGGCGACCGGGTTGGCGATGTCCTCGAGCCTGGTCTGCGGCCGGCGCGCGTGGTCGTAGCCGGCGGCGGCGCAGGCGGCGGAATAGACCATTCCCTGGGCGAGATGAGGCAGGATGTTGCGGCACGCCTTGGCCGAGATGTGGCCCGCACCCTTGAAGGCGGAGAAGGTGCCGTCCTCCACCCCCCTCATGATCGCCGTCAGCACGAGGTCGCAGAGACCGAGCGCCGCCAGCCCCGCGCGGATCGAGGCGACATCCTCGCGGAACGTCAGCACGAAGGCGACCCGATCGAGCTTGTCCGGCTCGGCGCGAAGGGAGTTCCAGGCGGCGTCGCCCAATGCCGATCGCAGGGCATGGCTGCCGGGGGCCGCAGCCCCGGATCGCGCCACCACATCGCGCTTGCCTTCCTCTTCCGGCGGCAGTCCATCGAAGCGGCTCGCATCGGGCAGGCCGATCAGCTTGCGCAGGCGCTTGAAGGAAAGCCCGCGCTGCCCGGCGAAGTCCGAGCTCGCCGCCGCGATCTCGTCGGCGGAGAGGCGGCGTTCCGACTGGCCGTCCCGGATCGTCAGCGCCGCCAACCGCGACAGGAGCCGGAACCGCTCGAACGAATAGGCGTGCTTGGCGGCCCGCCGCTCGCCGGGCTCGAATGGGCACCAGCCGACCTTGTCCTCGCTGTCCGCCAAAGGGCGCTGGCTGAAGGCCAGATCGGAGAACTGCTGCTCCAGCTCCGCGGTGGCGAGCCGGCTGCCCATCCGCCGTTGGCAATCGAAGATGAGCGCGACCTCCCGCTCCTGGTCCGCCCGCAGGATCGAACGCGTGTAGTCGCCGTCGCGGTTGCGCTTGCGTGTGGCATAGTCGGGCGCCCGGGCGAACATCTCGCCGACCGTGCGCCATTCCTGGAGGCGCTGCCGCGTCGCCTCGATCGTCTTCAGCATCTTCGAGGAGTCATCCGGCGCGTTGCTGCCGCGATCCCGCTTGCTGTTGGACCGGAAGCCGCGATGCTTGGCGATGTGGCCCAGCGCGACCGCCAGTTCGCTCGGGCCCAGCGGATGTTCCAAGGCGGCCGCGCGCAGTTCCCACGGGTCGTGCTCGGCGACCCGCAGGGCTCCCGGCGTCTCCGTGTCGATCAGGCCGGCCGCCCGGAACAGGCGGCGGATCGCCGCCACGCGCTGGCGTCGCCGCCGCAGCACGCGCCGCGTGCCACGGTACTGGCGCCGCAATTGGTTGGTCGGGGTACGCTCCTTGTCGGTCTCCGGAACGTCGAAGGTGCGCACGCCGAGGCCGACGATGCCGCCGCCATCCTCCTCGCGTCGGATCACCGCCCATCCGCAGGAGCCGATGCCGAGATCGATCCCGCACGTCAGTTCCTCGCGGATGCGCCTACCTTTCATGGCCTCGCCCGTCGCAGATGGTCGCGAACGGCGAGTATTGACGGCACGGTCGGGCTCTGCAATCTTCGCGTTGGGAGCCGGTTGGGAAACCACGGTAAAAGTGGTTTTCCACTTGCAGGATCCGGGAAGCGACCCGGCTTGACCCTCCGGTGGCGACACCGGAGGGGATTCCTTTTTTGTTTCCGGGCCGTCGCCGACCCGGCGTCCGCGGCTACGCGTTTCCGGCCGCGAGCGGTGGCAGGCGCTCGTGCCAGCGCGTCTCGCGCTGGTAGGCGTGCCCGACCCGGAACAGGGTCGCCTCGTCGAACGGCCGGCCCACCGCCTGCAGGCCGATCGGCAGGCCGTTGGAGGAGAAGCCGCCCGGGAAGGCCAGCGCCGGCAGGCCGAGATAGTTGATCGGCCGGGTGTTGCGGGCGACGGCGGCGGCGGCGCGCGAGCCGTCGGGATTGGCGTGGGCGTCGGTCGCGGCCAGCGTCGGCACCTGGCCCGCCAGCACCGGCGTCAGCATGACGTCCGCCTTGGCGAAGACCGCCTCGGTGAAGGCCTGCAGGGTCGGTCCCCGGAGGTTCAGCGCCTCGAGATAGCGGGTCGCCGGATAGTAGAGGCCGGGCTCGAAGCGCGAGCGCACCGCCTGGCTGTAGTCGCCCGGGCGCTGGCGCAGCCACGGCCCGTGGACGGTCGCGGCCTCGACCGCGATGACGGCATGGATCGCCGCCAGCATCAGGTCGTGGTCCGGCACGTCGACCTCGACCGTCGCGGCGCCGATCTGGCGGAAGAGGTCGAGCGCCGCCTCGTAGGCGGCCAGCACGTCCGCATGGAGGTTGTCGAGATAATGGCCGGTCGGGACGGCGATGGTCAGCCCCTTCACGCCGGCGTCGATCCCGGCCTCGTAGTCGGGCACGGGCCGCGTGCTGCAGGTCGGGTCGCGCGGGTCGGCGCCGGCGACGATGCCGAGCAGGCGCGCGCAGTCGCGCGCGGTCCGGGCGAGCGGGCCGACATTGTCCATCGAGAAGCTGAGCGGCATGGCGCCGTAGCGGCTGACCCGGGTCTGGGTCGGCTTGATGCCGGTGACGCCGCAGAAGGCGGCCGGCAGCCGGATCGAGCCGCCGGTGTCGGAACCGAGCGCGCCGTAGAAGAGCCGCGCCGCCAGGCCGGCGCCCGACCCCGAGGAGGAGCCGCCCGGCACATGCTCGACCTTCCACGGGTTGCGGCAATGGCCGAAATGGTAGTTGTGGCCGGTCCCGCCCATGGCGAACTCGGCCATGTTGAGGGTGCCGAGGTTGAGCGCGCCCGCCGCCGACAGCCGCTCCAGCGCGCTCGACGTCGTGTCGGCGACCCAGTTGCGGCGGATTTCCGATCCGCAGGTCACCACCCGGCCGGCACGGTAGTACATGTCCTTGTGGGCAAGCGGCACGCCGTGCAGCGGCCCCAGCGCCGCGCCGCGGGCGACCGCGGCATCGGCCTCGGCGGCGGCGGCCAGCGCCTCGTCGCCGTCGATGCGGATGTAGAGGTTCAGCTCCGGCTGCAGCCGCTCGGCCGCCTCCAGGCAGGCGCGCGTGATCTCGACCGAGGAGACCTCGCGGCGGGCGATGGCGCCGGCGATGCCGACGAGGTCGAGGTGGAGCGGGCTGGCCGGGCTCACCGCCGGGCTCCCGCTTCGAGCGTCACCAGGAAGCCGGCCGGCTCGACCTCGAACGGCAGGTCGAGGGCCGCGTCGCGCACCATGCGGTTGAAGGGGCCGATCGTCAGCGCGATCACGGTCGCCTCGGCCGCGTCGACCTTCACGCCCTGGGCGCTGCGCGCGACGTCGCGCACATAGTCCTCCGTCAGCGGATTCTTGCTCATCCCCCGATCCCCCGTTCCAGGCTGTTCCCGAGGAAGCAGGGGATAGCACGCGCCGTGCCGCGCCGGCCAGCGGGCCGGCACTGCCGTCAGAGGGCGAGGACCGCGTCCCAGGCGTCGTTGACCGCCTCGCCGATGCGGCCGCCGCGCTTCGCATCGCCGACCACGGCGTGGCGGATGCCGGCGGCCTGCAGGGCGGCCGCGAGGCCGTCCACCGGCTGCCGCCCCTGGGCCAGCAGGACCTGGCCGACCTGGAGGAGGCAACGGCGGCCGTCGCTGCCCTCCAGCACCGCGGTCGTGCCGTCGACCGCGGCGAGGCGGGTCTCGGCGTGGATCGCGATGCGCGGATGGGACCGCAGCCGGGCCAGCAGCGTGCGCCGATAGACGAACTCGGCACTGCGGGCGAGCTGGCGCTCGGACGAGCGGCTGACGAGATGGACGGGCCAGCCCTCGGCGGCGGCGGTCTCGGCGGTCTCGCAGCCGGTCTCGCCGCCGCCATAGACCAGGACGGGCCCCGGGCCGATCGGCCGCAGGCCGGCCAGCACGTCGTAGGCGGAGGCGACGATGCCGCCCGGCGCGACGTCGGCGGCGCGGTCGGCCGAGCCGGTCGCGACCAGCACGAAGGCCGGATCGAGCGCCAGAACGTCCCCCGCGCCGGCGCGGCGTCCACAGGCGATCCGGACGCCGAGCTCGGCCAGCCGCCGCACCAGATGGTCGCGATACCAGCCGAGCTTGTCCTTGCCCGGCGGGCGGGCGGAGACGTCGATGCCGCCGCCGAGCCGTGGCGCCGCCTCGAACAGCGTCACCCGCCAGCCGGCCTCGGCCAGCATGACGGCGCCGGCCATGCCGCCCGGACCGCCGCCGACCACGACGGCCTGCGGCGCGCCGCCGCGGACCCTCGGCGCCGGCCGATGGTCGCGGCCGACGGCGGGGTTCTCGGCGCAGCCGACGGGCCCGTGCCCGGCCAGGCGCTGGATGCACCAGTTGCACGAGGTGCAGGGCCGGATGGTGCCGCTCCGGCCGTCCCGCGCCTTGCGCGGCCAGTCGGGATCGGCGAGCAGCGCGCGGCCGAGCGCGATCAGGTCGGCGCTGCCCTCGGCGATCGCCGCCTCGGCCAGCTCCGGCCGGCGGATGACGCCGACCCCGATGACCGGCGCGGCGCCGGCCAGTGCGGCGCGGATGCGCCGGGCATGGCCGAGGCGCCAGCCCTCCGGCGAGGCGATCGGGTCGACGTTGGTGTCGAGCCGCTCGGCGACGCCGGTCGAGACATGGATGGCGTCGGCACCCGCCGCGACCAGGGCCCGCGCCGCCGTCGCGGCCTCCGCCGGGTCGATGCCGCCCGCCATGAACTCCTCGGCCGAGAGGCGGTAGACCAGCGGGCGCTCGCCGATGGCGGCCCGGACGCGGCGGACGACGGCGATCGGGAAGGCGAGGCGGCGCGTGGCGTCGCCGCCCCACGCGTCGTCGCGCCGGTTGGTCCAGGGCGACAGGAACTGCCCCAGCAGGTAGCCGTGGGCACCGTGCAGTTCGATCGCGGCATAGCCTGCCCGGACCGCGCGGGCGGCGGCATCGGCGAAGCGGTCGACCAGCGCCGCCACCTCGTCTGCGGCGAGCGCCCGCGGGGTGGTGCGGAACATCGGGCTCTCGTGCGCCGAAGGCGCCACCGGCTGCCGCCCGGCGAGGAAGCGCGGGCTGGTCTGCCGCCCGGCATGGTGCAGTTGCAGGCAGGGCACCGCGCCCGCCGCGGCGATCGCGGCGGAGAGGCGGGCGTGGCCGTCGATCAGCCCGTCATGGTCGAGGGCGAGCTGGATGGCGCTGCCCTTGCCCTCGGTCTGGTCGACGCAGGTGTATTCGACGGTCACCATCGCCGCCCCGCCGGCCGCCCGGCGGCGGTAGTGGGCGACGAGCGCGTCGGTGACCGCGCCGTCGGCGTCGGCGAGGTTGGTCTCCATCGCCGCCATGACGATGCGGTTGGGAAGCGTCAGCCGGCCCAGCCGGACGGGCGAGAAGAGCAGCGGGTATTCCGACATCCGGGCGACATGATACCCGGTATGTCGGCGGTCGTCAGGCGTGGCCGGAGAGATCCCGGATCGTCGGGTGGCTGCCGCAGAGCGGACAGTCGGGGTCGCGCCGGGCCTTGAGGCGGCGGACGGTCGCGCCGAGGGCGTCGTAGAGCAGCAGCGTCCCCGCCAGGCCCTCGCCCAGGCCGAGGATCTCCTTCAGCACCTCGGTCGCCTGCATGGTGCCGACGACGCCGGCGACGGCGCCGAAGATGCCGGCCTGCTCGCAGCGCGGCACCAGGTCGGGCGGCGGCGGCGAGCGGAAGAGGCAGCGGTAGCAGGGTCGGTTCTCCCCCGGCTCGTGCGCCTTGTAGGTCGAGATCTGGCCCTCGAACCGCAGCAGCGCCGCCGAGACCAGCGGCACGCGCGCGAAGTAGCAGGCGTCGTTCAGGAGATAGCGGGCGGCGAAATTGTCGGTGCCGTCGACGACGAGGTCGTGGTCCGCGACGAGGCGGGCGGCATTTGCGGCCGTCACCTTGTCGACCAGCGCCGTCACCTGCAGGTCGGGGTCGAGCCGGGCGATCGCGGTCCGCGCGCTCTCGGCCTTGGGATGGCCGATGGTCGCGGTCGAATGGATGACCTGGCGTTGCAGGTTCGAGACCTCGACCGTGTCGGGGTCGGCGATGGTGAGCCGGCCGATCCCGGCCGCGGCGAGGTAGAGCAGCACCGGCGCGCCGAGGCCGCCCGCCCCCACCACCAGCACGCGGGCGGCGAGCAGCCGCGCCTGTCCCTCCTCGCCCACCTCGTCGAGGATGACGTGGCGGGCATAGCGCTCGAGCTGCGCGTCGGTCAGTTCGATGGTCATGATGCGGGCGAGCGTCGCACGCGGCGGCCGCGTCGGGCAACTCGTCAGCCCCTGAGCTCCCGGGTCGTCGCGGCGACGACCAGCATCGCCGCGGTGAAGGCGAGGGCGGCGGCGACCGCGACCGTCGCCAGCATCGGCAGCCCGCCCGCCAGCCAATGGACGACCGTCCAGCCGCCGGCGGCGATGACGGCGAGCCGCGCGGTACCGGCGAAGAAGGAGGCGGTGGCGCGTCCGAGCCCGAGCAGCGAGAAGAAAAGCCCGAAGCCGATGCCGAGGACCGGGTAGGCGAGGCCCGCCCGCTGGAGATAGGCCGCTCCCTCGGCCACCGTCGCCGTATCGGTCGAGAAGAAGCCCATCCAGGTGCCAGGCGCGCCCAGCGCGACCGCGGCGAAGACGAGGCCGATCGCGAAGCCGATGCCGGCGCCGGTCCAGGCGATGCGGCGGGCGCGGTCGTGGCGGCCGGCGCCGATCGCGGTCGCGACCATGGCGATGACGGCCGAGCCCATGGCGAAGGTGAGCGGGATCTGCAGGAGGTCGAGCCGGGCGGCCGCGCCGTAGCCGGCCAGCGCCGTGGTGCCGAAGGCGGCGGCGAAGCCTGTCGCCAGGATCATCGTCGCCTGCGCCTGCACGACGTTGAGGCCGGCGGGAACGCCGACGCCGAGGATGGCGGCGAAGTGACGGGCCCGGGGCCGGCACGGCTGCAGGCGGATTTCGCCGCGCCCGGCCAGCAGATGGCCGGCCAGCACCAGGGCGCCCGTGGCGTAGGACGCGACGACCGCGATGCCGGCGCCCGCCACCCCCAGCGACGGCACCGGCCCCAGGCCCAGGATCAGCAGCGGCGACAGCGCGAGGTGGACCGCCTCGCCGGCGATGATCGCGCTCGCCGGCACCAGCATGTTGCCGGTGCCGCGGACGACGTTCGCCATCAGGTTCATCAGCCAGACGGCGACGACCCCGCCGAAGACGATGGCGGAGTAGGTGACGGCGGCCGCGAGGCCGCCGCCGCTAGCGCCCATGGCAGCGTAAAGCCACGGGCCGCAGGCCAGCATCAGCAGGCCGAAGCCGCCGCCGAAGAGCAGCGCGAGCAGGATGGCGTGGAAGGCGATCGCGGCCGCTTCGTCCGGGTGGCCGGCCCCCATCGCCCGGGCGATGCTGCCATTGACCCCGGCGCCGACGCCGCTGGCGGACGTCATCTGCATCAGCAGGAAGATCGGGAAGGCGAGCGAGACGCCGGCCAGCGCGTCGGTGCCGAGCCAGCCGACGAAGACGGCGTCGAAGCTGACGAAGGCGATGCGCGCCGCCGCCTCGCCCAGGTTGGGCAATGCCAGCCGCAGCAGGGTCGGGGCCACCGGTCCCTCGAGGATGCGGCGGGTCCGCGGCGAGAGTTCGGTCGGCTGCGGCGCACGCAGGCTGGAGGGCGAATCGTCGGCCATGCCGGACCTTCCCGGAAGCTGCTTGACCGCGGCAGCCTCGCAGTCGCGATCGCCTGGTGCAATGACCCGCGAGGTAATCGGCACGCGGCTTGACGCGGGGCCGCGCCGGCCGGTCTGCTGGCGGCAAACCACGAGGAAACGGACCCCACGATGAACGAGACCGCCACCCAGATCCCGACCATGAAGGGCGCCCGCTTCATTGCCGAAGCGGCGCTTTCGGTCGGCATCGACCATGTCTTCTTCGTCGACGCGGTGCTGCGCCGGGCACTGGTCGAGATGGAGGAGGTCGGCATCCGCCGGGTGCTCGCACGCTCGGAGAAGGCGGCCGCCTACATGGCCGACGGCTATTCGCGCGCGGCGCGCCGGCCGGCGCTGTGCATGGCGCAGTCGGTCGGTGCCGCCAACCTCGCGGCCGGGCTGCAGGACGCCTTCCTCGGCCAGTCGAGCGTGGTGGCGCTGACCGGCCGCAAGCCGGCGATCGAGCAGTATCGCAACGCCTATCAGGAAATCCCGCACGAGCCGCTGTTTGCCGCCGTAACCAAGATGTCGGCGCGGGTCGACCTGCCGGCGCAGCTGCCCCTGCTGCTGCGCCAGGCGTTTCGGGTGGCGACGACGGGCCGGCCGGGACCGGCCCATCTCGACATCGACGGCATGACCGGCGACACGACGGCAATGGCCGACTGCGCGCTGGCGGCGATGCCGGAGGCGAGCTTCGGCCGCGTCCCTGCCTTCCGCCCGCCGGCCGACCCGGCGATGCTGGCCCAGGCCGTGGCGGCGATCGACCAGGCGCGGCGGCCGGTGCTGGTCGTCGGCGCCGGCGCCATGGCGTCGGCGGCGGAGGCGGCGGTGGCGGCGCTGGCGGAGCGACTGTCGGCGCCGGTGGTGGCGGCGCTCGACGCCAAGGCGGTGCTGGTCGAGCAGCACCCGCTCAATGGCGGCATCGTCGGCACCTATTCCCGGAGCTGCGCCAACCGCATCGTCGCCGAAGCCGACCTCGTGATCTTCGCCGGCTGCGACACCGGCGACCAGGTGACGAGCAACTGGACCCTGCCGGCGCCCGGCATCCCGGTGGTGCAGCTCGATCCCGACCCGGCGGAGCTCGGCCGCTCCTATCCCGGCACCATCGGGCTCCAGGCCGACGTCCGCGCCGGGCTGGAGCAGCTGGCCGCCGCGGTCCGCCCGCGCGCTTCGGGCGACTGGGACGCCCGGGCCCGGACGCTGGTCGCGGAATGGCGGGCCGAGACGGCGCCGGCGCTGGCCTCCGCGACGACGCCGATCCGGCCGGAGCGACTGTGTGCCGAGCTGACCGCGGCCCTGCCCGACGACGCGGTGCTGGTCGCCGACACCGGCTATTCCTCGCAATGGAGCGGCACCCTGGTCGAGCTGCGCTCGGCCCGCCAGCGCTACCTGCGGGCGGCGGGCTCGCTCGGCTGGGGGTTCCCCGGGTCACTCGGCGCCAAGTGCGCGCTGCCGGACCGGCCGGTCGTCTGCTTCACCGGCGACGGCGGCTTCATGTACCACATGGCCGAGCTGGAGACGGCGCGGCGCTGCGGCATCCACACGGTGACGGTGGTCAACAACAACGGCTGCCTCGCCCAGGGCGCCCGCAGCATCGACGCCGCCTACGAAGGTCGGCGCGGCAACAAGAGCGAGATCTACGTCTTCCACCCGATGGATTTCGCCCGCGTCGCCCAGTCCATGGATTGCTTCGGCGTCCGCGTCGAGGACCCGGCCGACTTTCGGGCGGCCTTCGCCGCTGCCGCGCGCGCCGGCCGGCCGGCGGTGATCGACGTCGCGACCGACCCGGCGGCGCGCGCGCCGCTCGGCTGGACCCCGCGCTGAGGGGACGGGCGATGACGACGACCAAGCGGCCCGTCGCCGTGATCGGCGCCGGCACCATGGGCCATGCGCTGGCCCTGGTCCACGCCCTGGGCGGCCACCCCGTCCGGCTCTACGACAACGACCCTGGGGCGCTGGCCCGCGCGCCGGGCCTGATGCGGGCGGCGCTCGCCACCATCCGCGAGGCGGGGGAGGCGCCGCCCGACTGGGACGACGCACGCCTGGACACGATGGTCGCCATCGTCCCCGACCTCGAACGGGCCGCGGCCGGCGCATGGCTGGTGGTCGAGGCGGTGGCCGAGGACCCGGAGGTGAAGCGCCGGGTCTTCGCCGACCTCGACCGGTTGCTGCCGGAGGACGCGATCCTCGCCAGCAACACTTCGATGCTCGACATCTTTCCGCTGGTGCCGCCGCGCCGGGCGGCGCGCACGCTGATCGCCCACTGGTACACGCCGCCCTACCTGATCGACCTCGTCGACGTCGTCGCCGGACCGGGGACCGACCCGGCCGTCGTCGAAGCGGTACGGGCCCTCTATGCCGGCTTCGGCAAGCACCCGATCGTGCTGCGGCGGTTCGTGCCGGGCTTCATCGCCAACCGCATCCAGGCGGCGATCGGGCTCGAGGTCAACGCGCTGCTCGACGCCGGGATCGCCGGCCCGGCGGAGATCGACGATTCGATCCGGCACGGGCTCGCCCTGCGCATGGCCCTGATGGGCCACCTGATGAAGGCCGACTTCACCGGGCTCGCGCTGTCGCGCAAGATCCTCGCCAACCGCTCCTACACTCCGCCGGTTCCGACCGGGCGGTGCGCCGAACTGGAGCGCCGGGTCGATGCCGGGCATGTCGGGGTGAGCGCCGGGGCCGGCTGGTACGACTATGGCGGCCGTCCGGCGGCGGACCTGTTCCGGGAGCGCGACCGCCAGCTCTTCGCGCTGAAGCGGGCCTTCCGCGCCGTCACGCCCCTGCCGGGGACGCCGACCGACGGCGAATGACGCCGGCCGGCCGTTACCCGGCGGGTAATGGCCGGGCCCGCGGTCCGGGCGATAGGGTCGGCCGATCGATTGTCCCCCAGGGAGACGAGGGATGCGCTTTCCCGCCCGCAGCGAGCCGACCGTCGGCCGCCTGATCGCCGAGTGGCGGCGCGCCCGCCGGATGAGCCAGATGGAGCTGTCCGGCGAAAGCGGCGTCTCGACCCGCCATCTCAGCTTCGTCGAGAGCGGCCGCGCCCGGCCGTCCCGCGAACTGGTGCTGCGCCTGTCCGCGGCGCTGGCGGTGCCGCGGCGCGACCGCAACGACCTGCTGCTCGCCGCCGGCTTCGCGCCCGCCTACCGCGAGACGCCGATCGACGCGCCCGAGATGGCCGAGGTGCTGCGGCTGGTGACGATGATCCTCGGCCGCCACGACCCGTTCCCGGCGGTGGCCCTCGACGGCCGCTGGGACGTGCTGATGGCGAACGCCGCCTATGCCGCGACGGTCGCGGCATGCGGCCCAGCGGCGCGCGGCGACCGGCCGGTCCCGCCACTGACGCTGCTGCCGAAGCCGCGGCCGAACCTGCTCCGCCTCCTCTGCCATCCCGACGGGGTCCGCAATCATCTGGAGAACTGGACCGAGGCGGCGCTGGCCGTGCTCGGCCGGGTGCGGCGCGAGGTCGGCCGCGACGGCGACCCGTCGCGCCGCGCCCTGCTCGCGGAGGCGTTGGCCTGGCCGGACGTCCCGCCGCTTCCCGACCTCGATGCCGCGGGGGCCTCGGACCTGGTCGTGCCGGTGGTCTTGCGCACCCCGGCCGGCCCGCTGCGCTTCGTCAGCACCATCGCGACCCTGGGCACCGCGCAGGACATCACCCTGCAGGACCTCCGGATCGAGACCTTCCACCCGGCGGACGCCGGGACGGAGCGCGCCGTCCGGGCGATGGCGCAGCCGTCCTAGAAGAGTTGTCGGGGCAGCCAGAGGGCGATGTCGGGCACCAGCGTCAGGGCCAGCACGCCGCCCAGCAGCAGCAGGACATACGGCAGGGAGCCCCACCCGACCTCGCCCAGCGTCGTGCCGGCCATGCCCTGGATGACGAACAGGTTCACGCCGACGGGCGGCGTGATCAGCCCGATCTCGAGCAGGATCACGAGGACGACCCCGAACCAGATCGGATCGAACCCGGCGGCCATCATGACCGGGTGCACGACCGGCAGCGTCAGCAGCATGAGGGAGAGCGCGTCGACGAGGCAGCCGAGGATCAGGTACATGGCCACGACCAGCAGCAGCACCATGTAGGGTGCGGCGTCCAGGGCGTTGATCGTGGCGACGATGGCGCGCGGAATGCCGGCCGACACCAGCGCGAAGGACAGGATCTGCGCGCCGATGACGATGAACAGGATCATCGCGTTGGTGCGCAGGGTGTCGAGCAGGCTGCGCCGCAGCACGGCGAACGTCAGCTGGCGATAGAGCGCCGCCACCACGACCGCGCCGGCGGCGCCGATGCCGGCCGCCTCGGTCGGCGTCATCAGCCCGGCATAGATGCCGCCGATGACGACGAGGATCAGGCCGACCACCGGAACGAGGTCGAAGAGGGCGGCCGAGCGCTGGCGCAGCGTCGGACGCTCGCCGGAGGCCGGCAGCTGGTCCGGGATGAAGCGTGCCTGGATGCCGAGGAACAGCATGAAGGCCAGCGCCATCATGATCCCGGGCACGATTCCGGCGATGAAGAGCTTGCCGACCGATTCGCCGATCGTCGAACCGTAGATGATGAAGGGAATGGACGGCGGGATGAGGATGCCGAGCGTCCCGCCGGCGGCCAGCGTTCCGGTGGTCGGCCGGATGCCGTAGCCCCGCCTCTTCATTTCCGGGATGGCGATCGCGCCGACGGCGGCGGCGGTCGCCACGCTGGACCCGCACAGTGCCGCGAAGATGCCGCAGGCGGCGATGTTCGCCTGGGCGAGGCCGCCCGGCACCCCGGTCAGCCAGATCGCGAGACTGCGGTAGAAGCGGGAACTGATGCCGCTGTGCAGGATGACCGCGCCCATGAAGAGGAACAGCGGCACGGCCGTCAGAACGAAGCTGTCGACGGTGTTCCAGACCACGGATTCGATGCCGCCCAGCAGGGCCGGCCGTACCATCCATATGCCGAAGACGCCGGCGGCTCCCAGGCTGACCGCGATCCACACGCCGCCGAAGAGCAGGACCAGCATCACCCCGAAATAGAGCGTCGCCGCCAGTTCCCAGCTCATCGGCGCTTCCCCAGGACGGTCTCGACCGCGGATGTCAGCTCCGCCACCATCTGCAGCAGGAAGACGGCGAGGCCGGCCGGCACGAACGCCTGGACCGGCCACAGCAGGATGTTGGTGGCGGACACCGAGAACGAGCCGCTGACGTAGCTGTCATGGGCCAGGATCCCGGTGCGCCAGATGAGCAGGGCGAGGAACGGGATCCCGACCAGGCACCAGAAGACCCGCAGCCAGTCGCGGGCCCGCTGCGACAGCTGGTCGACCAGCAGGGTCACCTGGATGTGGTCGCCGTGCCGCAGGGCATATCCCAGCGCCGAGAAGGTGGTGACGACGAG
>NZ_JAYSFE010000015.1:15891-35778 GCF_041913585.1 Allostella sp. | reverse complement strand
ACGGACTTCAGCTGTCCCTTGTCCTGCATCCGCTTGATCGCGCCGTTGTCGGCCTCGTCGACGACCAGCTTCTGCCAGCGGTCGGCCCACCAGTCGCCGACCTCGCGGACGGTCTTCTGCAGGTCGGGCGACAGCTTCTTCCAGGAGTCCTGGTTGACGGTGATGTAGAAGTGCGCGACCGGCCCGTCGATCTTGAGGAAGTGGGGCGCCACCTCGTAGAGCTTCGAGGTCTCGATCGCGACCGCGGCGGTGAGGATGCCGTCGACGATGCCGCGCTGCGCCGCGGGATAGACCTCGGCCCAGACGACGAACGACGGGGCGGCCGCCCACTGCTTGACATACTCGGATTCGAGGCCGCCGGCGGTGCGGATCTTCTTGCCCTTCAGGTCCTCCAGACCCTTGACCGGATTGCGCAGGACGATATTGCGGGGCGGGTAGGCGCCCCACGAGATCGGTTCGACGCCCTGCTTGCGCAGGGCCGCGTAGATTTCCGGCCACATGATGTCGCGCAGCGTCTTCCGCTCGGCATCGTTCAGCGCCAGGTAGGGCAGGTCGCCCAGCACCAGCGGCGGCGCATCGCCGAAGCCCATGCTGCCGACGACCTCGGACATCTCGACCATGCCCTTGGCGGTCACGCGCAGATGCTCGGGACCCTTGTAGGGCAGCTCGCCCGCGGGGTGGAAATTCACCTGGACCTGCCCCTGCGTCCGCTTGGTGATCTCGCCCGCCAGTTCCTTGAACCGGTCGATGAAGGCGTCCTGCCCGGCCGGAATGATCGAGACGAAGGTCCACTGGTGCTTCTGCTGCGCGTCTGCCGGCGCGGCCGGCAGGAGGCCCGCGAGCGACACGGCCAGGATCGATGCGAGGCGACGGATGTGGCTCATGAATGTACCCCTCCCGGAGGCCGGCCGGAGCGGCCGGCGCGAATCTCGGCTTCGGCAATCGGGCGCGGCCGCAGGCACGGGCGCGTCGTGCCGGATTCTGCGTCCGGCCGGACCCGACGCTAGCACCGGGGCGCGAACAGGGACAACTCGATTTGTCTACAATTCTGATAGGATGATCGATGGCGGCGACCGCGCGGGGAGAAGGCCATTGGAACGCGACCTCATCGGCTATGCCGACCGGCCTCCCGCAGCGGACTGGCCCGGCCGGGCCCGGGTCGCCGTCAACTTCGTCCTCAACTACGAGGAAGGGTCCGAGCAGACGATC
This sequence comes from Allostella sp., assembly GCF_041913585.1. Lineage (NCBI taxonomy): Bacteria > Pseudomonadati > Pseudomonadota > Alphaproteobacteria > Rhodospirillales > Allostellaceae > Allostella > Allostella sp. Next base: position 34,569 of record NZ_JAYSFE010000015.1, on the reverse strand, counting down.
GGTGACGGCGACGGACGGGTCGAGGTCGGGCTGGCGGAGGCGCCGGGGGGGCGGCTGCCGCCCGGCCAGCGCGACCTCGCCTTCGAGACCATGTACGAGTTCGGCAGCCGCGTCGGCTTCTGGCGGGTGATGCGGCTCTTCGCCGAGCGTGGCCTGCCGATGACGATCTTCGGCTGCGCGCTGGCGCTGGAGCGCAATCCCCGCGCCGTCGAGGCGATCGTCGCCGCCGGACACGACATCTGCAGCCACGGCTGGCGCTGGATCGAGCATTTCCGCCTGTCGGAGGCCGAGGAGCGCGAGCACATCGCGCGTGCGGTCGAGAGCATCCGCCGGACCAGCGGTGAGCGGCCGGCCGGTTGGTACTGCCGCTACGGGCCGAGCGGGAACACGCGCCGCCTGCTCGTCGAGGAGGGGGGCTTCCTCTACGATTCGGACGCCTACAACGACGAGCTGCCGTACTGGACGCGGGTTGCCGGGCGGTCCCACCTCGTCGTGCCCTACACCATGGACACCAACGATTCGAAGTTCACGCTGCCGGGCGGGTTCGGCACCGGCGACGCGTTCTTCACCTATCTGCGCGACGCCTTCGACCAGCTCTACGAGGAAGGAGCGGAGACGCCCCGGCTGATGTCGGTCGGCCTGCATCCGCGGATCGTCGGCAGGCCCGGCCGCGCCCGCGGCCTCGCCCGCTTCCTCGACCACGTCCTGGCGCACGACCGCGTCTGGGTCGCGCGCCGCGTCGACGTGGCGCGGCACTGGGTCGCCCGGCATCCCCCGCCCGGCGCATGAGTCCGGTCCAGAAGCCCATCCCCTACCGCCTGGCGGACCAGATCCGCCACGGCATCATCACCGGCCGCTACCGCCCGGGCAGCGCGCTGCGCGAGCAGGGGCTGGAGGCGGAGTACGGCGCCAGCCGCGGACCGGTGCGCGAGGCGCTGCGGCTGCTGGAGATGCGCGGGCTGACGGTGCACGAGCCGCGCCGCGGCTTCCGCGTGCGCAGCTATTCGCCACAGGCCATCGAGCAGATCTATCGCATGCGCGCCCTCCTCGAACGCCACTCCGTCGAGGGGCTGGCCGGCCGCGACCTGGCGCCCCTGGTCGCCCGGCTGGAGGAGAGCAACCGGCGGATGCGCGGCCATTTCCGCCGCCGCGACCTCGAGGCCTACCTGGCGGAGAACAACGTCTTCCACCGGCTGATCCTGGAGTTCTCCGGCAACGAGCCGTTGCGACGCACCCTCGACGTCCTGAACGAGATGGCGGAGCCGATCCGCTACGCGCTGCTGGCCGAGAAGCTGTCGCGCAGCCGCTCGGTGGCGGAGCACGAGCGCATCACCGGCTTCCTGGCCACCGGCCGGATCTTCGATGCCGCCCGGGTCACGGAGGCCCACATCCTCGACAAGCTGCCGGCGGCGCAGGCCGCGCTCGCAGAAAATTGTAGACAATAGCGTCGGCGGGCCTAGCCTCGCGGTCGAGGCGAGGGTGGGGATCCGCGATGCGGCGACTGCGGCGAAGCAAGCTGTTCGTGCCGGGCAGCCGGCCGGAACTGTTCGACAAGGCCTTCGCCTCGGCGGCCGACGCCGTCTCGTTCGACCTCGAGGATGCGGTCGCGGCCGACCGCAAGGCCGAGGCTCGGAGCCTCGTCGCCCGGGCCCTGGCCGGGTTCGCGTCCGCGCCGAAGGAGCGCGTGGTGCGCGTCAATCCGCTCGCCAGCGGCTGGATGATCGAGGATCTGCTGGCGGTGGCCGGCCCCGGGCTCGACGTCGTCAACGTGCCGAAGGTCGAGAGCCCGCGCGACCTCCATGTCGCCGAGGCGGTGCTCGACCATGTCGAGCGGCGGCTCGGCCTCGATCGGCCGATCGGCCTGATGCCGACGATCGAGACGCCGGCCGGGCTGCGGCAGGCGCATGCGATCGCGACCGCCACCCCGCGTGTCGTCGCGCTCCAGCTCGGCACCGGCGATCTCGCCGCGGCGGCCGGCCTGCGGGCGGAGACGGGGAACCTGGTCGCCGTCCGCACCATGCTGCTGCTGGCCGCCGCCGAGGCCGGGGTCGACGCGCTCGACAGCGCCTTCACCGGCATCGCCGACCTGCCGGGGTACGAGGCGGATGCCCGGATGTCGCGCGGGCTGGGCTTTCGCGGCAAGAGCTGCATCCACCCGACGCAGGTGCCGATCGCCAACCGCGTCTTCCAGCCGACGGTGCGCGAACTGGCCGAGGCCCGCGCGCTCGTCGACGCCTACGACGCGGCGGTGCGGGCCGGCATCGGCGCATTCACCCACGAGGGCCGGCTGGTCGACCTGCCGATCGCGGAGGCGGCCCGCGCCCTGATCGTCGCCGCGGAGGGATGATGGACGAGCAAGCCTGGGACCGCTACCTGACCGACGCCGACCGGGCCGTCATGGCCCGCGCCCGCTTCGGCCGCCGCATGGGCTTCGGCCGCCGGCCGGCGCTGGTCGCCATCGACTGCCAGCGCTACATGGTGGGCGAGCGCGGCGTCGCCGACGACCGCTATCCCAGCAGCTGCGGGGCGATCGGCTGGGCGGCGGTGGATCAGGTCGCCCGCCTCGCGCGCGCGGCCCGCGCCGCCGGCATACCCCGGTTCTTCACGCGCTTCACCCTGGCGCCGGACGGCAGCGACATCGGCGCCTATGGCCGCAAGCGCGATCTGCTGCGGCGCGAGGACTGGTGCCTGGAAGGAACGCCCGGTGCCGAACTGCTGCCCGAACTGGAGGTGCAGCCGGGCGACATGGTGTTCGTGAAGAAGAAGCCCAGCGCCTTCTTCGGCACGCCGCTTCTGTCCTATCTCGTCGATCGCGGCATCGACACGGTGATCGTGGCCGGCGGCGCCACCAGCAACTGCGTCCGCGCCACGGTTCTCGACTCGACCGCCTACAATTTCCGCACCATCGTCGCCCGCGAGGCGGTGTTCGACCGCATCCCGATCTCGCACGCCGTCAGCCTGTTCGACATGGACCGGCAGTTCGCCGACGTGGTCGGATGCGACGAGATCGTGGCCCATCTGGACGGGCTGCGCGCGACCGCCGTCTGACCGGCGCCCGCGGCATCGAGGGGAGGAACGAGACTTGGTTGCAAGGAATGCGGCGTGGCTGGCCCTGACGGTCGAGGAGACGCTGGAGCCGGACCTGCCGATCTGCGATCCCCACCATCACCTGTGGGACGGGCGGGCGGAGTTCGTCGAGCCGCGCTACCTGCTGGACGACATCCTGGCCGACGTCGGCTGCGGCCACAACGTCGTCTCCACCGTCTTCGTCGAGTGCGGCACGATGTTCCGTGCCGACGGTCCGGTCGAGATGCGTCCGGTGGGCGAGACGGAATTCGTCAACGGCATCGCCGCCATGAGCGCGTCGGGCAACTACGGCCCGTGCCGGGTCGCCGCCGGGATCGTCGGGCACGTGCCGCTGCGCCTCGGCGATGCGCCGTCGGCCCGCGCGCTCGATGCCCAGATCGCCGCCGGCAACGGACGTTTCCGGGGCATCCGGGTGGGTGCGGCCTGGCACGAGAGCCCGGACGTGCCGAACCACCGCACCAATCCGCCACCCAACATCTACGGCGATGCGGGCTTCCGTGCCGGGTTCGCGCATCTGGCGCCGCGCGGGCTGACCTTCGAGGCCTGGTGTTACCACACCCAGATTCCCGACCTCGCCGAGCTCGCCCGGGCCTTCCCGGACACCACCATCGTGCTCGACCATTTCGGCGGGCCGCTCGGCGTCGGACCCTATGCCGGTCGCGGGGACGAGGTCTTCGCCGAGTGGAAACGGGCGATCGCGCCGTTGGCCCAGTGCCCGAACGTCGTCGCCAAGCTGGGCGGCCTGGTGATGGAGGTGAACGGCTTCGGCTTCCATCACCGCGCGCGCCCGCCGACCAGCCAGGAGCTGATGGAGGCGACGCGCCGCTACTACGAGACCACGATCGGGCTGTTCGGGGTCGAGCGCTGCATGTTCGAGTCGAACTTCCCGGTCGACAAGGTGAGCTGCAGCTACAACGTGCTGTGGAACTCCTTCAAGCGCCTGACGGCCGGCTACTCCGCGCCGGAGAAGGCAAGCCTGTTCCACGACACGGCGGCCCGGGTCTACCGCCTCTAGCGGGACCGTCCCGCGTCAACGCAGTTCGAGGAGATCTCCGAGGTGGTTGCGAACAATGCGGCGTGGCTGGCGCGGACGGTCGAGGAGACGCTGGAACCCGACCTGCCGATCTGCGATCCGCACCATCACCTGTGGGACGGACGCACCGACTATATCGAGCCGCGCTACCTCCTCGACGAGGTCCTGGCCGACGTCGGCTGCGGCCACAACGTCGTCTCCACCGTCTTCGTCGAGTGCGGCACGATGTTCCGTGCCGACGGTCCGGTCGAGATGCGTCCGGTGGGCGAGACGGAATTCGTCAACGGCATCGCCGCCATGAGCGCGTCGGGCAACTACGGCCCGTGCCGGGTCGCCGCCGGGATCGTCGGGCACGTGCCGCTGCGCCTCGGCGATGCGCCGTCGGCCCGCGCGCTCGATGCCCAGATCGCCGCCGGCAACGGACGTTTCCGGGGCATCCGGGTGGGTGCGGCCTGGCACGAGAGCCCGGACGTGCCGAACCACCGCACCAATCCGCCACCCAACATCTACGGCGATGCGGGCTTCCGTGCCGGGTTCGCGCATCTGGCGCCGCGCGGGCTGACCTTCGAGGCCTGGTGTTACCACACCCAGATTCCCGACCTCGCCGAGCTCGCCCGGGCCTTCCCGGACACCACCATCGTGCTCGACCATTTCGGCGGGCCGCTCGGCGTCGGACCCTATGCCGGTCGCGGGGACGAGGTCTTCGCCGAGTGGAAACGGGCGATCGCGCCGTTGGCCCAGTGCCCGAACGTCGTCGCCAAGCTGGGCGGCCTGGTGATGGAGGTGAACGGCTTCGGCTTCCATCACCGCGCGCGCCCGCCGACCAGCCAGGAGCTGATGGAGGCGACGCGCCGCTACTACGAGACCACGATCGGGCTGTTCGGGGTCGAGCGCTGCATGTTCGAGTCGAACTTCCCGGTCGACAAGGTGAGCTGCAGCTACAACGTGCTGTGGAACTCCTTCAAGCGCCTGACGGCCGGGTATTCGGCGGCGGAGAAGGCGAGCCTCTTCCACGACACGGCGGCGCGCGTCTATCGCCTCTGAGGGTCATGCGGCGGTCGCCTCGGCCACCGCCTCCTCGACATGCCCGCGATACTGGACCGCGGGCGCGGTCACGCCGTGGGCGAGCAGGGTGCGGCGGACGCCGGCCGAAGCGCCGGTGACGAAGAAGCGGACATTGTGGCGGGCGGCCTTGCGGGCGGCGCCGGCCAGCGTGTTGGCCGCCGTCGAATCGAGGAACGGGACGGCGGACAGGTCGATGACGAAGGCACGGCGCTGGTCGGCGATGCGGTCGAGCACCGAGCCGACGGTGGAGGCGGCGCCGAAGAAGAGCGCGCCAGTGACCCGGTAGACGACGACCTCGGGGTTGGTCGCGAGATCGGAATCGTAGCGGGTGCGGTCGGCGGCGCTGCCGTCGGCCTGGTCCTCGGGGACCAGCGGTGCCTGGGCCTCGATGCCGGTCGCCTCGGCCATGCGGTGGATGAAGAGTACGGCGCCCAGCGCGAAGCCGACGACGATCCCCTCCGTCAGGTCGCGGAAGACGGTGAGGAGGAAGGTCGCGAGCAGCACCAGGGCATCGCCGCGCGAGGTGCGCAGGAGGACGGCGAACTCGTGCTTCTCGGCCATGTTCCAGGCGACGATGGCGAGCACGGCCGCCAGCGCCGCCAGTGGGATGAAGCTCGCCAGCGGGGCCGCGACCAGCATGAAGAGCAGCAGGAAGCCGGCGTGCAGCATGCCGGCGACGGGTCCGCGCGCGCCGGCGCGGACGTTGGTCGCCGTCCGCGCGATGGTCCCGGTGGCGCAGATGCCGCCGAAGAGCGCCGAGCCGATGTTGGCGGCGCCCTGCGCCACCAGTTCGCAGTTGGAGCGGTGCCGGCGCCCGGTCATGCCGTCGGCGACCACCGCCGAGAGCAGGGACTCGATGGCGCCCAGCAGCGCGAAGGCGATGCCGTCGGGCAGCACCGCCTGCACCTTCTCCCACGACAGCGGCGGCAGGTCCGGCACCGGCAGGCTGCGCGGGATGCCGCCGAATCGGGTGCCGACGGTTTCCACCGGCAGCCCCAGGAGGGCGGCGGCGAGCGAGGCGGCGACGACGGCGATCAGCAGGCCCGGCCAGTGCGGGCGCAGGTGCTTCAGTCCGGCGATGATGGCGATCGTGCCGGCCGCGACCGCGACCGCGGCCGGATTGACGGTGCCGATGGCGCCGCCCAGGACATGCAGCTTGTCCAGGATCTCGCCCGGCTCCCGCCCCGGCAGGGTCAGGCCCAGCAGCTCCTTGATCTGGCTGGCGAAGATGATGACGGCGATGCCGGCGGTGAAGCCGACGGTGACCGGGTAGGGGATGAACTTGACGTAGGTGCCGAGCCGCAGGAAGCCGAGCGCCAGCAGGATCACCCCGGCGATCAGGGTCGCCAGCAGCAGCCCGTCGACGCCGTGCCGCTCGACCGTCGCCGCCACCAGGACGATGAAGGCGCCGGCCGGGCCGCCGATCTGGAACCGGCTGCCGCCGAGCAGCGAGATGAGGAAGCCGCCGATGATGGCCGTGTAGAGGCCGCGCTCCGGCCCGGTGCCCGACGCGATCGCGATCGCCATCGACAGCGGCAGGGCGACGATGGCGACGGTCAGGCCGGCGATCACGTCGGCGCGGAGGTCGCCCAGCCGGTAGCCCTCGCGGAGCACCGTCACGAGCTTGGGGGTGAAGAGCTCGACGAAGCTGGGTTCGGAATGGGGATGCGGGCGGCGGGTGGTCTGGCTGGGCATGGCGGTCGGCCCCGGGGCGGATTCTGATGGAGGTGCCGGAATGGCGGATCAGCGCGGCCGGGCCGGCCGCGGCGCGGCCGCCGGTGGTTCGCGGAAGCGAACGCCGCGACCGCCGCCCTCGCTGCGGGCGTTTTCGCCGATCAGTTCGATGCCGGCCGCGGTCAGGGCCTCGACGACCTTGGTCAGCGTGTCGACGACGCCGCGGACGTTGCCCTCGCTGGCCTCCATCCGCTGGATGGTCGGCACGGACACGCCCGACATCTCGGCCAGGGTGCGCTGGTCGATGCCGAGAAGGGCGCGGGCCGCCCGCATCTGGGCGGCGGTGATCATGTCAGGATCGCGAGCCGGAGCATGACCAGTAAGGTATGCACCGGCGATACTGATGTCTAGGGCATCAGTATAGAGGGCCGCCGCATGGGCACGACCACGCGGCGGCCCCGGCCGGTCAGAGGGCGGCCGTCATGATCATCTCGACCTTGAGGTCGGGATGGCCGAGCTCGACCGCGGCGCAGCAGCGCACCGGCAGGTTCTGCTGGTCGAGCCACGGGTCGTAGACGGCGTTGACCTCCTGGAAATAGCGCATGTCGGACAGCCAGATCTGGACCGTCAGCAGCTTCGACTTGCTGGAGCCGGCGGTCGCCAGACGTTCCTCGGCCTTGGCGAGGCACTGCTTGGCCTGCTCGGCGGCCGACGGCGTCCCCTCGAAGGGGCGGTTGCCGGTGACGACGAAGTAGACGGTGCCGTTGTGGACGACGACCTGGCTGGCGCGGTCGAGACCGGCCGTACCGGGATTGCGGCCGTGGCGGACGATGGACATGGTGCCTCGCTTGGAGAAGGTGGGCGGGAGGGGTGCCCGGCGGAAATGCCGGCGGGAATGCCGGCGGAGGGTCGGCGGCCGGGTCGGCGCAGCCTAGCGCGCGCCGGTATACCGGTGGAAGCCGTCGCGCCGGGTGCGGCCATTTGCGACCGGCGGGCGACGTGGCGTCCGGCCCGGCCTTCGCCTATATGGCCGCCCATGGACATCTCCAAGATCTCGGCGGGTCGCAACCCGCCGCACGACCTGCATGCGCTGATCGAGATCCCGATCGGCGGCGTTCCGGTGAAGTACGAGCTCGACAAGGAATCGGGCGCGATGTTCGTCGACCGTTTCCTGCACACGGCCATGTTCTATCCGGGCAACTACGGATTCATTCCCCACACGCTCTCGGAGGACGGCGATCCCTGCGACGTGATGGTGGTCGGCAACGTCCCGGTGGTGCCGGGGGCGGTCATCCGCTGCCGTCCGGTGGGGGCGCTGCTGATGGAGGACGAGAGCGGCTTCGACGAGAAGATCCTGGCGGTCCCGGTCGACAAGCTGCACCCCTTCTATTCCAACATCCGCAGCTATCGCGACCTGCCCCCGGTGCTGGTCGAGCAGATCGCCCACTTCTTCGAGCACTACAAGGACCTCGAGAAGGGCAAGTGGGTGAAGGTGGTGCGCTGGGTCGACACGGCCGAGGCCGAGGATCTGATCCGGGCGGCGCTGGAGCGCCACGCGGCCCAGCCGTGAACCGGCGATAGGGGAACGGAAGAAAGGGCGGCGCGCCCGGCGCGCCGCCCGCTCGTTCGCCTCGTCCGAGAATCCGGTCCGGGGGGCGGCCGGATCAGCGCCCGTCGAAGGTGGCGGCGCCGAACTTGCCCGCGTCGAGATTGCGGCCGTACTTGCCCTCGTCCTGGTTGGCGCCGAACTTGCCGTCGTCGAGGTTGCGCCCGTACTTGCCGGCCTCGGCGTTGGCGCCGAACTTGCCCTCGTCCAGCCCCGAGGCGGCGAGCGGTGAGGCGGCCGCGGCGAGCGCGAGCAGGGCGGCGGCGGTCAGGGTGCGAAGACTGGTCATGGCGGCTCTCCTTGGTTCCGTCGGCTTCGGGGATCACCCCGTTGCGATGACCAGAACCTGGTGTCCGCCAAGCGTATTGATAATCCGCTCCGAAGGAGATGGATTGTTGATATCTAGGAACCAATCTCGGCGAAATGCGCTGCCACGCGTCGCGTGAGGCGCTCCGCCACCTCGCGCTTGGTCATCCGCGGCCAGTCCTCGACCCGATCGGCCGCGACGAGGTGGACCGTGTTGTGGTCGCCGCCGAAGGTCCCGGTCGCGGGCGACACGTCGTTCGCGACGATCCAGTCGCAGTTCTTCTTCACGCGCTTCGCCCGGGCATAGGCGACGACGTCGTCGGTTTCGGCGGCGAAGCCGACGACGAGGGCGGGGCGGCCGGGACCGGCGGCCAGCGTCGCCAGGATGTCCGGATTCTCGACCAGATGGAGGGCGGGCGGCGTGCCGCCGTCCTTCTTCAGCTTCGAGGTGGCGGCTTCGCCCGGCCGCCAGTCGACGACGGCGGCGGCGCAGACCAGGATGTCGGCCGGCAGCGCGGCGCGGCACGCCTCCAGCATCTCGCGGGCGGTCTCGACCCGCACCAGGGAGACCCCGGCCGGGTCGGGCTCCGCGGTCGGGCCGCTGACCAGGACCGTGTCGGCGCCGGCCGCGGCCAGGGCGGCTGCGACCGCGTGACCCTGCTTGCCGGACGAGCGGTTGGCGATGTAGCGCACCGGGTCGATCGGCTCGCGGGTGGGACCGCTGGTGACGATGGCGCGGCGGCCGGCGAGCGGCCGCGGCCCGGCGAAGAGCGCCTCGATCGCGGCCACGATCTCGAGCGGTTCGGCCATGCGGCCGGAGCCGACCTCGCCGCAGGCGAGTTCGCCGCTGCCCGGGCCGATCCGGCGCACGCCACGCGCCTGCAGCAGCGCCATGTTCGCCTGCACCGCCGGATGCGCCCACATCATCACGTTCATGGTCGGCGCCACCAGCACCGGCTTGTCGGTCGCCAGCAGGGCCGTCGAGGCGAGGTCGTCCGCCAGCCCGGCCGCCATCTTGCCGAGGAGGTCGGCCGTCGCCGGCGCGACGACCACGAGGTCGGCCTCCCGCGACAGGCGGATATGGCCCATCTCGCTCTCGTCGGTCAGCGAGAACAGGTCCTCGTAGACCCGGTCCTCGCTGAGGGAGGCGACCGCGAGCGGCGTCACGAACTGGGCGCCGGCGCGGGTCAGGATGCAGCGCACGCCGGCGCCGCGCTCGCGCAGGCGCCGGATCAGGTCGAGGGACTTGTAGGCGGCGATGCCGCCCGCGATGACGAGGAGGATGCGCTTGCCGGCGAGCATGGGTGGGGCCTCCGCTCGTGTCGCGCCGCAGCGTAGGGGGTCGGCCGATCGCCGGCAAGCCGGCGCCCCGGTTGGCGCCGCCCGCCTCTCGCGCTTGCGAAAGATGCGCGACCGGACCATCCTCGTTCCGTTCGCCGTCCGCCGGATCGTCTCCCCTGCATGGATACCAACGACGGGCTCCCGCCGCGCGAGCGGCGCTGGGCCGTGCTCTCGCTCGCCATCGCCATCTCGCTCGTCGTCGTCGACATGGGAATGGCCAACGTCGCCCTGCCGACCATCGGCCGCGATCTCGACGTCAGTCCGTCCGCGTCGATCTGGGTCGTCAACGCCTACCAGATCGCCGTCACCGTCTCGCTGCTGCCGCTGGCGGCGCTCGGCGACATCGTCGGCTACCGGCGCATCTATGTCGGCGGCCTCTCCCTCTTCACCGCCGCGGCGCTGGTGTCGGCGACCGCCGACTCGATGCCGGTGCTGATCGCGGCGCGCCTGGCGCAGGGATTCGGCGCCGCCGGGGTGATGAGCGTGAACACGGCGCTCGTGCGCTACGTCTACCCCCGCGCCAAGCTCGGGCAGGGGGTCGGCATCAACTCGCTCGTCGTCGCCACCGGCTCGGCGGCGGGGCCGAGCCTGGCCGCGGTCGTGCTGTCGGTCGCCGACTGGCCGTGGCTCTTCGCGATCGCCATCCCCTTCGGCCTGGTCGCGCTCGCCTGCGCGCTCCGCTTCCTGCCCCGCGTCGAGGGATCGCGGCATCGCTTCGACGTGCCGAGCGCGGCGCTGAGCGTCGCCACGCTCGGCCTGCTGCTCGCCTCGGTCGACGGCATCGCCCACGACGGCGGACTGCTCGTCGTCCTGCCGCTGGCGGCAGCCGTCGCCGCCGCCTGCCTCTTCGTGCGCCGGCAACGGCGGCTGCCGGTGCCGATGCTGCCGGTCGAACTCTTCGGCCGCCCCGCCTTCTCGCTGTCGGTGGCGACGGCAATCGCCGCCTACATGGCCCAGTCGCTGGCCGTCGTCGCGCTGCCCTTCTTCTTCATCGCCGTCGCCGGCCGGACCCAGGTCGAGGCGGGGTTCCTCATGACCGCCTGGCCGATCGCCGTCGCCGCCGTCGCCCCCTTCTCGGGCCGCATGGCCGACCGCTACCCGGTCGGGCTGCTCGCCGGGATCGGGCTCGCCGTGATGGCGGCGGGCCTCGTGCTCCTGGCGGCGGCGCCGGCCGATCCCTCGACCCTCGACATCGTCTGGCGGATGGCGCTCTGCGGGCTGGGCTTCGGGTTTTTCCAGGCGCCCAACAACCGCGCCATCCTGTCGAGCGTCCCGCGCGAGCGCAGCGGTGCCGCGGGCGGCGTCCTGTCGACCTCGCGGCTGCTCGGCCAGACCACCGGCGCGGCCCTGGTCGCGGTCGTCTTCGGCGTCGTCGGGACCGCGCCGGGACCCGGCCACGGCGCGGTCGCGGCGCTGGCGCTGGGTGGGGCCTGCGCCGGCGTGGCGGCGCTCGTCAGCCTCGTCCGCCTCGGCGGCTTCGCCCGCCGGAGCGAATAGTCTAGGGTTCCGCCCCTCGCCCGATCGCCACTCCCGAGGTCGCCATGGATCGCTTCGAGCCCGAACTCGCCCCGGCCCAGTCCGTGGGCTTCTCCGCCGAACGCCTGGCGCGCATCGCCGGCGTGCTCGGCGCCGACGCCCGCGCCGGACGCATCGCCGGCGCGGTGTCGCTGATCGCCCGCGACGGCGCCGTCGTCCATTGCGCGGCCGTCGGCCAGCGCGATCCCGCGACCGGCGCCGCGATGACGGTCGATTCGATCTTCCGCATCTATTCGATGACGAAGCCGGTCACCAGCCTCGCCATCATGATGCTGGCCGAGGAGGGGCGGCTCCTGCTGTCGGACCCGCTCAGCCGCTTCATTCCGGCCTTCGCCGGGCTCCGCGTCGGTGCCGGCGGCGAGCCGATGCGGCGCGAGCCGACGGTGCAGGACCTGCTCCGGCACACGTCCGGCTTCGTCTACGGCCACTATGGCGAGACCGCGGTCCACCACGCCTACCGCGAGGCGGCGATCGGGCTGCGCGGCGACGACAACGCGACCTTCGTCGAGAAGCTGGCGCGGGTGCCGCTCGCCTTCCAGCCGGGCGAATCCTTCGAATACGGCGTCTCGACCGACGTGCTGGGCCGCATCGTCGAGATCGTCTCCGGCCTGCCGCTCGACCGCTTCTTCGCCGAGCGCATCTTCGGCCCGCTCGGCATGGTCGATTCCGGCTTCGACGTGCCGGCCGACCGGCATCACCGCATCGCCCAGCCGGGCGTCGACCCGGTGACCGGCGAGGTGCCGGTACTGAACGACGTCACCCGCCCGGTCGCCTACAAGTCGGGCGGCGGCGGCGGGGTGTCGACCGCGGCCGACTATCTCCGCCTGTGCCGGCTCTTCCTCGGCGGCGGCGCCGTCGGCGACGTCCGTCTCGTCGCCCCGAAGACGATGGCGCTCATGATGGCCGACCACATGGGCACGATCGGGCGGGGCGCGAACTACCTGCCGGGGCCGGGCTACGGGTTCGGGCTCGGATTCGCGGTCCGTCTCGGCGCCGGCGTGGCGCCGATCCCGGGCTCGGCCGGCGACTGCTACTGGAGCGGCGTCGGCGGCACCTATTTCTGGATCGACCCGGCCGAGCGCCTGATCGCGATCCTGATGCTGCAGGCGCCGAGCCAGCGGCAGTACTACCGCCAGCTCTTCCGCAACCTCGTCTATCAGGCGCTGGTCGGCTGAGCGGCCGCCGCGGACCCGGGCAGCGCCCGCACCCGCGGCACCGCCGACCCGGCGATGATCGCCGCCTGGAGGACGAAGCCGGCCGCCGCCAGCAGGATGCAGGGGCCGGTTCCCCAGGCCGAGCCGACGGCGGCGCCGAGGGCGCCGCCGAGCGGGCGCGCGCCGAACGTCGCCATCGTCATCAGGGCCGAGACGCGGCCGAGCATCCCCTCCGGCGTCGCCGCCTGGCGGAGCGTCGTCTGGCCGATCGTCCACAGGATCGGTCCGGCGCCGAAGAGGAAGAGGCCGGCCGCCGCCAGGACCGGTTCCGGCCAGGCGACGGAGGCGGCCATCGCCGCGGCCGCGGCGACCGAGACGAAGGGCCCGAGCGCGATCATGCGGCCGATCGGCAGCGCCCGGACGACCGGTGGCGCCAGCACCGCGCCCGCCACCATGCCGACGCCGTAGGCGGCGAGCGTCAGGCCGATGCCGGCGGCGTCGAGCCCGAGGGTGGCGGCGGCGTGGGGGACGAAGGCCGCCTGGAGGACGAACCAGGCGAGGTTCCAGACGATGGCGGTGGCGACGATCGGGCGCAGCCAGGGATGCCGCCAGACGAAGGCGGCGCCCTCGCGCACCTCGGCCAGCGGCCGGCGGGCCGGCGGCGGCGCCGGCCGCGCCGGTTCCGGCAGCCCGGCCAGCAGCAGCGCCGCCATCGCCGACAGGAGCGCCGCGGCCGCAAAGGCGACCGGGGCGCCGGCGACGGCGGCGAGCCCGCCCGCCACCGCCGGGCCACCGGCATAGGCGAGGCTGCGGGCCAGCTCCAGGCGTCCGTTGGCGGCGGCGAGCGCCGTCCGCGGCACCAGCGCCGGCACCAGGGCGGGTGCCGTCACCGAGAAGGCGACGGTGCCGACCGCGGCGACGCAGCCGAGGAGGCCGAGGAGCGGCAGCGTCAGCCAGCCGCCGGCGGCCGCGACCGGGATGGCGAGGAGGGCGGCCGCCCGCACCCATTCCGCCGCCGCCATCAGCCGGCGCCGGTCGGTCCGGTCGGCGAGCAGGCCGAAGGGGATCGCCAGCAGCAGGAAGGGCAGCGTCTGCGCCATGGCGAGCAGGCCGGTGCTGCCGACCTCGGCGCCCAGTGCCAGCACGGCGGCGAGCGGTACGGCGGCCAGCGCCAGCTGTTCGGCGAGCTGGGCCGCGAGGTTGGAGCCGGCGAGGCGGCGGAAGGCGGATGGCAGGGCGGCGTCTTGCATGGGTCCTCCGTCGGACCCATGCCAGTTACGCCGCCGGGCGTTGCCCGGCGTTCCGCTTCTTGCGCGGCAATCCGCCGGTCAGCGGCGCTCGGCGACCCGGCAGCAGGAGATCGACACCGCCGCCCGCGCGATCAGTTCCGGCCGCGTCGTGTAGCAGCCGTTGCCGTCCGGCGTGCCGTCGCTGCGCAGGTCCCATTCGTCGGTGTCGGGCGCCGGCGTGCCGGGCGTCCCGTAGGCGGGATAAGGGGCGAAGCGCGTGTCGGGCGAGATGTTGCAGCCGGTGCGCGTGAACCCGTTGATGCAGACGAGGCCCCATGGCGCCGTCCCCGGGGTGCCGTAGATGCCGACCGCCTGCGGCGGCCCGGCCAGCAGGGTGACGCCGTGCGGCGGAACCCCGTAGGGGCTGCCGCTCCAGACCGCCTGGGTGCATTCGAGCACGGCGACCGCGGGGCGTGGTGCCGGCGGCGGCTCGGCATCGGCGCAGGCGGCCAGCCCGGCCAGCATCGCGATTGCCGGAAGAATCCTGCCGATCGATCCCATGGCCACCCCCGTCCGATTGCCGCGGCCAGGGTAGTTCAGGCGGCGAGCGCGAACAATGCCGTTGCCAGTGCCGCCAGGGCGAGCACCAGGGCCGCCATCGCCATCCGGTCCGCGGCCCGTCCGCGCCGGCCGTCGGCCGCCAGTCGCCGCTCGGCCCGGGCCTGCGCCGCCAGCACCTCCACGGCGTCGATCAGCGCGGGCAGGCGGCGCACCGTCTGGACCGCGTCCTCCAGGCCGCGGCGCAGGCGCGCCTCGGGGCCGCGGTGCTCGATCATCCAGTCCTCGATGAGGGGGCGGGCCAGCGTCCACATGTTGACGTTGGGATTGAGCGCCCGGCCGACCCCTTCGGCCACCAGCATCGTCTTCTGCAGCAGGAGGAGCTGGGGCTGCGCCTCCATGTGGAACTGCTCGGTGATGGCGAAGAGCTGTCCCAGCAGCGCCGCCAGGGAGATGTCCGCCAGCGGGCGCCCGAAGATCGGCTCGCCGATCGAGCGGCAGGCCTGCATGAAGAGGTCGCGCGACTGCGTCGCGGGCACGTAGCCGGCGCGGAAATGGACGTCCGCCACCTGCCGGTAGTCGCCGTCGAGGAAGCCCATCAGCATGTCGGCCAGGAACTCGCGGGTCGCCAGGTCGAGCCGCCCCATGATGCCGAAATCGACCGCCACGACGGCGCCGTCGGCGGCGACGAAGCAGTTCCCCGGATGCATGTCGCCGTGGAAGAAGCCGTCACGGAAGACCTGCTGGAAGAAGGCGCCGGCGGCGTTCGCCAGTACCTGGTCGAGGTCATGTCCGGTGGCGACGAGCGCCGCCCGGTCGGAGATCGGGATGCCGATCACCCGCTCGGTCGTCAGCACCCGGCGGCCGGTGCGCTGCCAGTCGACCGCCGGCACGCGGAAGCCGGGGTCACCGGCGAAGTTCTCCGCCAGTTCCGAGGCGGCGGCGGCCTCGAAGCGCAGGTCCATCTCGAGCCGGACCGTCTCGGCGAAGGTCGCCACCACCTCGCGGGGCTTCAGCCGCCGGCTCGCCGGCACCGCCCGCTCGGTCATGTCGGCGAGCCAGCGGAAGAGGGCGAGGTCGCGGGCGAAGGCGGCTTCGATGCCCGGCCGCAGGACCTTGACGGCCACCGTCCGACCGTCGGGCGTGACGGCGAAATGCACCTGGGCGATCGAGGCGGCGGCGATCGGCACCTCGTCGAACTCCGCGAACAGCGCCTCGACGGTCTGGCCGAGGTCGGCGGCGATGGTCGCCCGGGCGACGGCGCCCGAGAAGGGCGGCAGGCGGTCGCGCAGGTCGGCGAGATCGGCCGCCACCTCCTCGCCCATCAGGTCGGCACGGGTCGACAGGGTCTGGCCGGCCTTGATGAAGGACGGGCCGAGGCGCTGCAGCGCCGCCGCCAGCCGCTGCCCGGGGCGGCCCTGGCCGGGCTTGCGCAGCGCGCGCGCGACGAGCGTCAGCCCCGGCACGATGCCCATGCGTTCCAGCGGGAAGAGGGCGTCGTGGCGCGCCAGGACGAAGGCGATCCACGCCAGGCGCCAGAGATGCCGCAGGCTGCGGGCCAGCGCGATCACGCCCGCCTCCCGATCGTCATGGCAGGCCTCAGAGCCGCCAGCCGCTGTGCAGCGCGGCGATGCCGCCGGACAGGTTGGTCCAGCGCACCTGCTCGAGCCCGGCGACCGTCATCTCGCCGGCGAGCGTCGGCTGGTCCGGGAAGCGGCGGATGCTCTCGACCAGGTAGCGATAGGAGTCGGGGTCGCCGGCGACCATGCGGCCGAGCCGCGGCAGCACCGAGAAGGAATAGGCGTCGTAGATGCGATCGAGGCCCGGCAGCGCGACGCGGGAGAACTCGAGGCAGAGGAAGCGACCGCCCGGCCGCAGCACCCGCCGGATGTCGGCCAGCGCCCGGTCGCGGCGGGTGACGTTGCGCAGTCCGAAAGCGATGGTGACGGCGTCGACGGACCGGTCGGCCAGCGGCAGCCGCTCGGCGTCGCCGGCGACCCAGGCGATGCCGGCGACGAGCCCGCGGTCGATCGCCCGGTCGCGGCCGACCGCCAGCATGGCGGGGGTGAGGTCGACGACCGTGACTTCGGCTGCGGGCGCCCGGGCGAGGATGCGGAAGGCGATGTCGCCGGTGCCGCCGGCAAGGTCCAGCACCCGCTCGCCCGCCCGCGGTTGCAGGCGGTCGACCATCCGGTCCTTCCACAGCCGGTGGATGCCCGCGCTCATCAGGTCGTTCATCAGGTCGTAGCGGCCGGCGACGCTCTCGAAGACGCCGCGGACCGCGCCGGCCTTCTCGGCCGCCGGGATGCGGCGATAGCCGAAATCGGTCTCCTCCGCCGTGGCGGCGGCCGTATCGTCCGGGGGGCGGGTCGTCATGGTGGCGGACGATAGCCCAGCACCCCGGTCCTGCGCTACGAAAGCGGCCATGCCCGAACTGCCCGAAGTCGAGACCGTGGCGCGCGGCCTCGACCGCCACATGACCGGTCGGCGGATCCTGCGCGTCGAGAAGAACCGGCCGGACCTGCGGACGATGATGCCGGCCGACCTGGTGGCGCGCCTCGAGGGGCGCCGGGTCGAGGCCGTGCGCCGCCGCGCCAAGTACATCCTGGTCGACCTCGACGACGGCGCGGTCGTGCTCGCCCATCTCGGCATGTCGGGCCGGATCACGATCGCGCCGCCGGGCCAGGCGCCCAACCGCCCGGACCCGCACGACCATGTCGTGCTGCACCTCGACGACGGCACCGTGCTGCGCTTCAACGATGCCCGCCGCTTCGGCCGCATCGACCTCGCCCGGCGCGACACGCTGGACGCCCACCCGCTGCTCGCCGGCATCGGCCCGGAGCCGCTCGGCCCGGATTTCGACGGACCGCGGCTGGCGGCGGCGCTGGCCGGCCGGCGCAGCCCGATCAAGGCGGCGCTGCTCGACCAGCGGGTGGTCGCCGGCATCGGCAACATCTATGCCTGCGAGGCGCTGCATCTGGCGCGGCTCTCGCCGCAGCGGCTCGCCATGACCGTGACGGGCGCCCGTGCCGACCGCCTGGCGGCGGCGATCCGCGACGTGCTCCAGCGCGCGATCGCGGCCGGCGGCTCGTCGATCCGCGACTACGTCCAGACCTCGGGCGAACTCGGCTATTTCCAGCACGACTGGACCGTCTATGGCCGCGAAGGCGAGCCGTGCCGACGCTGCGGCGACGCCGTCGCGGTGCGCCGGCTCGTCCAGTCCGGGCGGTCGACATTCTATTGTGCGCGCTGCCAGCGGTAGTGCTATAGGCGAAGGCCAGATGCTGCGGTTCCTGCGCCCCTACGCACTCGCCGCCGCCCTCGTCCTGGCGATGGCGCCTGCCGCCGCGACGGAGTCCTTCGTCGATGGCCTGGACGACGTGCCGCTGATGGCCGGCCTGGAGTCCTTGCCCGACCGCAGCCTCGTCTTCGACAAGCCCAACGGACGGATCGTCGAGAGCTACGCCGCGGGCGCCGTCCGCCGGGCCGAGGTCGTGCGCTTCTACGAGGGCACCCTGCCGCAGCTCGGCTGGAGCGGCCGCGGCCCGACCTGGCGGCGCGAGGGCGAGGTGCTGCGCCTCGGCTTCGAGGGCCGCGACGGCGCGCTCGTCGTGCGCTTCTCGCTCTCGCCGCGCTGATCCCTTCCCGCCCCACGCCTGCACGGAGAAGTTCCATGGCCTACGAGACGGTCCTCGTCGAGACGCGAGGCAAGGTCGGCATCGTCACGCTGAACCGCCCGAAGGCGCTGAATGCCCTCTCGGCCCAGCTCGTCCGCGAACTCGGCCTGGCGCTCGACGCGTTCGAGGCCGACGCCGGCATCGGCGCCATCGTGCTGACCGGCAGCGAGCGCGCGTTCGCGGCCGGCGCCGACATCAAGGAGATGGCGGCGCGCGACTACATGGACGTCTATCTCTCCGACTTCATCACCAGCGGCTGGGAGCGGATCACCACCTGCCGCAAGCCGGTGGTGGCGGCGGTCGCCGGCTTCGCGCTCGGCGGCGGCTGCGAGGTCGCGATGATGTGCGACTTCATCATCGCCGCCGACACCGCGAAGTTCGGCCAGCCGGAGATCACCATCGGCACCATTCC
>NZ_JAYSFE010000015.1:0-15791 GCF_041913585.1 Allostella sp. | reverse complement strand
TTCCACTCGACCTTCGCCACCCAGGACCAGAAGGAAGGCATGGCGGCCTTCGTCGAGAAGCGACCGGCCGCGTTCCGCAACCGCTGATCCCTTTTCGGCCGGCGCCCCCTGTGGATGAATCTGCGGGGCCCCGTATTGACGCCCGGGGGCCGCGGCTCTATAAGCCGCGCCTCATTTCCGGACACACATTCGAGAGGCAGGGACCGTCATGGCCCAGCATAAGTCGGCGGAAAAGCGCGCCCGCCAGACCGAGCGCCGCACCGCGGTGAACGGTGCCCGCATCGGCCGCATCCGCACCTTCGTGAAGAAGGTGGAACTCGCCATCGCGTCGGGCGACAAGGCGGCCGCCCAGGCGGCGTTCCAGGCCGCCCAGCCCGAGCTGCAGAGCGGCGTCACCAAGGGCGTCCTCCACAAGAACACGGTCTCCCGCAAGCTGTCGCGGCTGTCGGCGCGGATCAAGTCGATCTCCGTCTGAGATCCGGCGTTTCCGGGGTGTCGTCGCGCGGTCGCAAGGCCGCGTGGCGATGGCGCGCGTCCGCGTCCCGGACGCTCCCTGGGCGTGCGTCGAATCTCCGCCGGGAGTCCGTTGCGAGTCCGTGATCGCCGGGTCTACACTCCCCGGCGGCGGACCAGAGAGACACCCCGACGGGGAGCGGGCAGTCCCGACCGTCTGCCGGGCGATCAGCCAGCGCTTTGTTTCTTCTTCGGTTTTTCCGAATCGAACGATCAGGGATCGGCCGGCTACGGTCGCAGAACGCGGGCCGGCGAGATCGGGGGGGCGCGATGTCCGTTATGCCGCTCAGAGCAGTGCCGAACGAGGGCGGGGGGAGTGCCGCCTATGCCGGTGACCTGTCGTCCCAGGACGCCTGGCGCCTGCTGGCGGAGGATGCGCGCGCGGTCCTGATCGACGTCCGTACCCGGCCCGAATGGATGTTCGTCGGCGTTCCCGATCTCTCGACGATCGGCAAGCGCGCGGCCTTCCTGTCCTGGCAATGGTTCCCGACCATGGAGGTCGCCCCGGACTTCGTCCAGTCGATGGAGAAGTCCGGCATCGAACGCGACCAGACGATCCTCTTCCTGTGCCGGTCCGGCGCCCGCTCGCGTGCCGCCGCGATTGCCGCGACCAAGGCCGGCTACCGGCGTGCGTTCAACGTCAGCGACGGATTCGAGGGGCCGCCCGACGCCGAGCGTCATCGCGGCCGCATCGCGGGATGGAAGGCGTCCGGCCTGCCCTGGGTCCAGGAATAGGCCCGATGCTCGATCGCGACGACAGCGCCGTCCAGGCGCAGTGGGCCCGCATTCGTGGGCGGCTGCGCGAGGAGTTCGGCGAGGCGGCCTTCCGGACCTGGCTGAAGCCGGTGACGCTGAAGGACGTGCGCGGCGGCGTCGTCCGCCTGGCGGTACCGACCAAGTTCATGCGCGAATGGGTCGAGACCAACTATCTCGACCGCCTGCGCGTCCTGTGGACGGGCGAGAACGGGAACGTGCGCACGATCGACATCGCGATCGAGAGCGCGCTTGCCCGCGCCGGCGCCGCCGAGCCGGGGCCGGAGGCGACCGCGGCGCCCGTCGAGCCGGCGGAAACCGGCGACGAAATGGTCGTCGACCGGGGCGATTTCGCCGGCCGGCTCGACCCGCGCTTCACCTTCGAGAACTTCGTCGTCGGCAAGCCGAACGAACTGGCGCATGCCGCCGCCCGGCGGGTCGCGGAGGCGACCACCGTCCCCTTCAACCCGCTCTTCCTCTATGGCGGCGTCGGTCTCGGCAAGACCCACCTGATGCACGCCATCGCCTGGCATGTGCGCCGGCGGGAGCCCAGCAAGCGGGTGATCTACCTCTCGGCCGAGAAGTTCATGTTCCAGTTCGTCAAGGCGGTCCGCTTCAAGGACACCATGGCGTTCAAGGAGCAGTTCCGGTCGGTCGACCTGCTGATGATCGACGACGTGCAGTTCCTCTGCGGGAAGGATTCGACGCAGGAGGAGTTCTTCTACACGTTCAACGCGCTGGTCGATCAGAACCGCCAGATCGTCATCTCGGCCGACAAGTCGCCGTCGGACCTGGAGGGGCTGGAGGAGCGGATGCGCTCCCGGCTCGGCTGGGGCCTCGTCGCCGACATCCACCCGACCACCTACGAACTGCGGCTCGGGATCCTGCAGACGAAGGCCGAGCAGCTCGGGGTCGCCGTCCCCGGCAAGGTGGTCGAATTCCTCGCCCACAAGATCACCTCGAACGTCCGCGAGCTCGAGGGCGCCCTCAACCGCATCTCCGCCCACGCCTCGCTGGTCGGCCGTCCGATCACCATCGAGACCGCGCAGGAGGTGCTGCACGACTTGCTGCGCGCCAACGACCGCCGGATCACCATCGAGGAGATCCAGAAGCGCGTGGCCGAGCATTTCAGCATCCGCATGGCCGACATGCATTCGGCCCGCCGCGCCCGCGCGGTCGCCCGCCCGCGCCAGGTGGCGATGTATCTCTGCAAGCAGCTGACGCCGCGCTCGCTGCCCGAGATCGGGCGCAAGTTCGGCGGCCGTGACCATACGACGGTGATGCACGCGGTCCGCAAGATCGAGGAACTGCGGGCCAGCGACCCCAACCTGTCCGAGGACATCGAGCTGCTGCGCCGCATGCTGGAGACCTGATCCCGGCCGCGCCCCGATCGTCGCGAAGCCGCCATGATCGGGACCGAGGATGCGGGAACCGGCCGCCGCCGGTGCCGTTGTGGAGCGGACAATCCGCCAGGAGGTTGCGGGCATGGTGAAGTGGCTTTCGTCGATTCTTGCGGTGCTGGTGCTGTGGACCGGCTCCGCGTTCGCCCAGTCCGAGGAGCAGGAGGTGGTCGACCGCGCGCGGATCACCGCGACGTCCATGCTGGGCCATCCGGACTACCGCGAGGCCCAGGCGCAGATGCGCAAGGCCAAGGGCGTCATCGTCATCCCCTCGCTGGTCAAGGGCGGCTTCATCCTCGGCGGCGAGGGCGGGTCGGGCGTGCTGATGGTCCGCGGCCGCGACGGAAGCTGGAGCAGCCCCAGCTTCGTCACCATGGCCGCCGGCTCGATCGGGCTCCAGATCGGCGTGCAGACGGCCGAGGTCCTGTTCCTCATCATGACCGACCGCGGCCTGCAGTCGGTGATGAAGGACGAGTTCAAGGTCGGGGCGGATGCCTCGGTCGCGGTCGGCCCGATCGGCGCCGGCGTCGAGGCGGGCACCACCGCCAACCTCCGCGCCGACATCCTGTCCTTCTCGCGGACCCAGGGCCTGTTCGGCGGCGTCAGCTTCGAGGGCTCGCTCATCAAGCCGCGGGCCTCGTGGAACGAGCGCTACTACGGTCGCCCGGTCTCGGTGCGCGACATCGTCATCGACCGCAAGGTGTCGGCGCCGGGTGCGGAGAGCCTGCGGCGGTCGGTCCTGGTCAACTGAGACCACCCGTCGGTCCGGCCCGTGCCCTGATGCTCCAGGGCACGGGCTCGGACGTCGGCAAGTCGGTCCTCGTCGCCGGTCTCGGCCGCGCCTTCGTCCGGCGCGGCCTCCGCGTGCTGCCGTTCAAGCCGCAGAACATGGCCAACAACGCCGCCGTCACGGCCGACGGCGGCGAGATCGGCCGCGCCCAGGCGCTCCAGGCGCGTGCCTGCCGGGTGGCGCCCCGGCGCGACATGAACCCGGTCCTCCTCAAGCCCGAGGCCGATCGGCGCGCCCAGGTGATCGTCCTCGGCGACGTCGCCGGCGGCTGGGACGCCGCCGGCTACCACCGGCTGAAGCCCGACCTGCTGCCGGTCGTCCGCCGCGCCTTCCGGACCCTCGCGGCGGACGCCGACCTGGTGCTGGTCGAGGGCGCCGGCAGCCCGGCCGAGGTCAACCTGCGCGCGGGCGACATCGCCAACATGGGGTTCGCCTTGGCCGAGGGCGTGCCGGTCGCGCTCGTCGCCGACATCGACCGCGGCGGCATGCTGGCCTCGGTCGTCGGCACCATGGCGCTGCTCCCGGCCGAGGAGCGCCGGCTGGTCCAGGGCTACCTCGTCAACAAGTTCCGCGGCGATCCCACCCTGCTCGCGCCCGCCTTCCCGATCGTCGCGCGCCATTCCGGACTCGCCTGCCTCGGCACCGTGCCGTGGCTGGCGGCGGCGCGCGCGCTGCCGGCCGAAGACGCGGTGGCGGCCGAGCGTCATGCCGGGGAAGGGGCGACCGGCTTCCGCGTCGCCGTGCCGATGCTGCCGCGGATCGCCAACTTCGACGACCTCGACCCGCTGCGGGCGGAGCCGGACGTGTCGGTGGTCTTCGTGCCGCCCGGCCGGGCGATCCCGGCCGCCGACCTCGTCGTCGTGCCCGGCACCAAGGCGACCCGGGCCGATCTCGATTTCCTGCGCCGGCAGGGCTGGGACGTCGATGTCCTGGCCCATGTCCGGCAGGGCGGCGCCGTGCTCGGGCTCTGCGGCGGCTACCAAATGCTGGGCCACGCCGTCGCCGATCCCGACGGGATCGAGGGACCGGCCGGCTCGAGCCCCGGGCTCGGCCTCCTCGACGTCGCGACGACGATGGCCGGCAGCAAGCGGCTGGCCCCGGTCGCGGGCGTGCACCCGCCGACCGGCGAGCCCGTTCGCGGCTACGAGATGCACATGGGCGTGACGGAGGGCCCCGGCCGCGCCCGCCCGTTCCTCGTGGTCGGCGGCCGGCGCGAGGGCGCGGTCTCTGCCGACGGGCGGGTCTTCGGCACCTACATGCACGGGCTCTTCGCCGCCGACGGCTTCCGCCGCGCCTTCCTCGCGCAACTGGGCGCGCCGGCGCGCGCCGCGGCACGCTACGAGGCGACGGTCGAGGCGGCGCTGGACGAGATCGCCGACGCGCTCGAGCGGGCCCTCGACCTCGACGCCCTGCTCGCCCGGGCCGCGCCCGTCACCGCAGCCACAGCGTGAGGGCGGCGGCGGCGATGCCGCCGATCAGCAGCGCGCAGGCACGGGTGTAGAGGACGAGGGCGCGGCCGATGTCGGCGGCGTCCGCGCGCGCCCGTCCGGCGCCGATCCACGGCGCGTCGACGGTGATGCCCGGATAGCGCCGGGGGCCGGCGAGCGCGAGGCCGAGGGCGCCCGCCATCGCCGCCTCCGGCCAGCCGGCATTGGGCGAGCGATGCTTGCCGGCGTCCCGCGCCATGGTCGCCAGCGCCGCCCGGGCGGTGGTGCCGGGGGTGGCCAGCGCCGCCGCGGCGAGCAGCAGCCCCGCGAGCCGCGCCGGGACGAGGTTGAGCAGGTCGTCGAGCCGCGCTGCGGCCCAGCCGAAGGCGCGGTACTGCGGCGTCCGGTGCCCGATCATGCTGTCCATCGTGTTCACGGCCTTGTAGGCGAACAGGCCCGGCAGGCCGAGGAGCAACGTCCAGAAGACCGGTGCGACGACGCCGTCCGAGAAGTTCTCGGCGAGGCTTTCGATCGACGCCCGGGCGACGCCGTGGCCGTCGAGCGATTCCGGGCTGCGGCCGACGATGTGTGCGACGGCGCCCCGTCCGGCCTCGACGCCGCCTTGATCGAGGGCCGTGCCGACGGCCAGCACATGGTCGTGGAGGCTGCGCTGGGCGACGAGGATCGCGATCGCCAGCACCTCGATCGCCGGACCGGCCCGCAGGCGGGCCGCGACCCAGGCGACCGCCGCCCCGGCGGCGGCGGCGGCCGCGACGACGACCAGGACCGTGACGCCGCCGCGGAGCCGCCGGGCGCGCTCGCTGCGCTCGGGCCGGTTGAGGCGGCGGTCGAAGAAGGCTATGAGCCGTCCCACGAGGACGACCGGATGGGGCACCAGCCGCCACAGCAGCGGCGGATCGCCGACGGCGGCGTCGAGCAGCAGCGCCAGGAACAGATGCACCAGCGGGGCGACGCTTCCAGGTTCGGCGAGCAGCATCGCCCGACAATCGGTCGCAGCCGGGCCCCGGTCAATGGATGGGGGCGGTCATGAGCGGCGCCCGCGCTGCGCTGGAACGCTGGTCGACCGGCGGGCGCCCGTGGGTCGCCCTGGTCCTCCTCTGCCTCGCCCTCTACCTGCCGGGCATGGCGGCGCTGCCGCCCTTCGACCGCGACGAGGCCCGGTTCGTCCAGGCCACCCGCCAGATGCTGGACACCGGCGACTTCGTCCAGATCCGGTTCCAGGACGAAGCGCGCAACAAGAAGCCGGTCGGCATCCACTGGCTGCAGGCGACCGCGGTCTCCCTCGTCTCCGATGCCGGCGCGACCGCGCTCTGGCCCTACCGCCTGGTCTCGGCGGCCGGCGCCACCCTCGCGGTGCTGCTGACCTTCCTGCTCGGGCGGGGCCTGTTCGGCGCCCCGGCGGCGCTGCTCGGCGCGGCGGCCACTGCCGGCACGCTCGTCCTCGTCGCCGAGGCGCATCTCGCCAAGACCGATGCGGCGCTTCTCGCCGCCGCGCTCGCCGTCGAACTGGCGCTGGCGCGCATCTATCTCGCCGCCCGCGCCGGCGCCGCCGGCGGTGCCGGCACCGCCCTCCTGCTGTGGTGCGGCATCGGTGTCGCCGCCCTCGTCAAAGGACCGGTCGTGCCGGCGCTGGCGCTGCTGGCCGCGGCCGCGCTGTCGCTGGCCGATCGCGACGCGGGCTGGCTGCGGGCGACGCGGCCGCTCTGGGGCCTGCCGCTCGCCCTCCTCATCGTCGGACCGTGGCTGGTGCTGGTCTCGCAGGCGACCGACGGCGCCTTCCTCGGCGAGGCGGTCCGCTCGGACCTGCTGCCGAAGCTGATCGGCGGCCAGGAATCGCACGGCGCCCCGCCCGGCTACTATCTCGGGCTGCTGGCGGTGACGGCGTGGCCGGCCTCGCTCTTCGTGCCGCTCGGCCTGTGGGCGGCGTGGCGGGGCCGCGGGCAGCCGGCGATGCGGTTCGCCCTCGCCTGGATCGTGCCCGGCTGGCTCATGTTCGAGATCGTGCCGACCAAGCTGCCGCACTATGTCCTGCCGCTCTATCCGACCCTGGTGCTGCTGGCCGCCCGGGCGGCATGGACGGGGGCGGCGGCAACGGGGCGCTGGCGGTGGGCGATGGGCGCCTGGACCGGCCTCTGGGCGCTGGTCGGGCTCGGTCTGGCGACGCTCGCCGTCGCGGCCGGCTTCGTCTTCGGCGACGGCCTGGCCACGGCGGCGGTGGGCGCGGCGCTGGTGCTGCTGGCGGGCGGGGCGTTCGTCGTTGGACGCTGCCGCCGCGACCCGCCGGGCGCGGTGCTGGGCGGGCTCGGGGTCGCGGTTCTGGTCTTCGGGCTGCTGCTCGGCCGCGTCCTGCCGCCGCTCGACGGGCTGTGGCTCGGCCGTTCGGCCGCCCAGCTCCTCGCCCGCGAGGGGGTGCCGGCGGCGCACGCGGCGACCGTCGGCTACAGCGAACCCAGCCTCGTCTTCCTCGCCGGCACGGCCATCGAGTTCACCGACGTCGCGGGCGCGGTGCGGCATCTCGCGGCCGGCCCCGACCGGGTGGTGCTGATCGGCGACCGCGATCGCGACCGCTTCCTCGCCGCCGCCGCCGCCGCCGAACTCGCCACCGTCGCCGGCCCCGCGGTGCGGGGCTTCAACTATTCCCGCGGTCGCTGGACCGAGCTCACGCTCTATCGCCGGTCGTGACCCGCCGTCAGAGGTCGGGCACCAGCGTCCGCATCAGGGCGTAGAGGTTGGCCTTGGTCTCGAAGCCGACGCCCGGGACGTCCGGCAGGCGCACGCGCCCGTCCTCGACCGCGATTCCGTCGGCGAAGCCGCCGAACGGCTGGAAGACGTCGGGATAGGACTCGTTGCCGCCGAGATGGAGGCCGGCCGCGATATTGAGGGACATCTGGTGGCCGCCATGGGGCACCACGCGGCGCGACGACCAGCCGAGCGCGGCGATGGCGTCCAGCGTGCGCAGGTACTCGACCAGCCCGTAGGACAGCGCGCAGTCGAACTGCAGCCAGTCGCGATCCGGCCGCATCCCGCCATAGCGGACGAGGTTGCGCGCGTCCTGGTGCGAGAACAGGTTCTCCCCGGTGGCGAGCGGGCCGGGATAGGCCGCGGCCAGTTCCGCCTGCAGCGCATAGTCGAGCGGGTCGCCCGCCTCCTCGTACCAGAAGAGGCCATAGGGCGCGAGCGCCCGGCCGTAGGCGAGCGCCGTCTCGAGGTCGAAGCGACCGTTGGCGTCGACCGCCAGGTTGGCGCCGTCGCCGACGATCTCCAGCACCGCCTCGATCCGGCGGCGGTCCTCGTCGAGCGAGGCACCGCCGATCTTCATCTTGACGACACGGTAGCCGCGATCGCGATAGCTCCGCATCTCGTCCTGGAGCTGCCGGTCGTCCTTGCCGGGATAGTAGTAGCCGCCGGCGGCGTAGACCCAGACGCTCTCGTCGGCGACGCCGCCGCGATAGCGGTCGGCCAGCAGCCGCCACAGGGGGACGCCCGCGATCTTCGCGACCGCGTCCCACACCGCCATGTCGATGGTCCCGACCGCGACCGAGCGGTCGCCATGCCCGCCCGGCTTCTCGTTGGTCATCATCGTCCGCCAGATCGCGAACGGGTCGAGATTGTCGTGGCCCTCGTCGACGAGGCTCTCCGGCTTCGCCTCCAGGACGCGCGGGATGAAGCGCTCGCGCATCAGCGCGCCCTGGCCGTAGCGTCCGTTGGAGTTGAAGCCGAAGCCGACGACCGGCCGGCCGTCGCGGACGACGTCCGTCACCACCGCCACCACCGAGGCGGTCATCTTCGAGAAATCGATATAGGCGTTGGCGATGGGGGACGCGATGGACGCGGTCTTCTCGCGGATCTCCAGGATGCGCACGGGGGTCGGCTCCTGCTGCGGGGCTGCGGGTCGCCTCCCTTGTAGCCCGGCCGCGGCCGCCGGCAGAACCGAAAGCTGTCCCGCCGCGACGACCTTCCCGGATCAGCCCGGAGGAAGCGTCCATGCCGACATTGCACGAGGTCCGGATCGAGGGCGGCGCCCGCGTCCCCTATGCCCGCAGCGGGGGACGGTCGGGACTGCCGACGATCCTGGTCCATGGCCTGACCGACTCCTGGCGCTCGTTCGAGGGCGTCATGGCGCGCCTGCCCGGCCATCTGCCGGCCCTGGCGCCAACCCTCCGAGGTCACGGCGACGCCGCCCGGCCGGCCGGGCCCTACGACCTGCCGGCGCTGGCGGGCGAGGTGCTGGGGCTGATGGACGCGCTCGCCATCGACCGGGCGATGGTCGTCGGCCACTCCATGGGGGCGGCCGTCTCCCTGCGGCTGGCGGCCGACCATCCCGATCGCGTCGCCGGGCTGGCGTTGCTCGGCGGCTTCGCGACGCTGGACGGGAATCCGGTGGCCGTGGAACTGCGGGCGGCCGTCGACGGGCTCGTCGACCCGGTCGATCCCGGCTTCGCGCGCGAGTTCCAGGCGAGCACCCTGGCGCGGCCGGTTCCGGGCGCCTTCCTCGACATGGTCGTGGACGAGAGCCTGAAGGTCCCGGCCTTCGTGTGGAAGGCGGCGCTCGCCGGCCTGTTCGCGACCGACACCGCGCTCGACCGCGTGACCGCACCGACCCTGATCCTGTGGGGAGACCGCGACGCGCTGCTGCCGCGGGCGGGCCAGGCCGCGCTGGCCGCCGCCCTGACGGGTGCCAGCCTCGTCGTCTTCGCGGGGGCGGGCCATGGGCTGCACTGGGAGGATCCCGCGCGGACGGCGGCCGAACTGGCGCGGTTTCACGCCCGGCTCGGCGAGGGGGCCGCCCGACGCCGAGCGTCGTGACGCCGCTAGCGGGCGGCGCGGCGCAGGACCTCGGCGGTGCGGCGCTGGTTCGAGCGCTCGGCCCAGTCGACGGCGGCGAACCCGGAATAGTCCTGGCGGCGGGCGTCCGCGCCCTTCTTCAGGAGCAGGCGGACCATGTCGACCCAGCCCGACGCCGCCGCCTGCATCAGCGGGGTGACGCCCTGCTTGTTCTCGGAATCGACCTTGGCGCCGCCTGCCAGCAGCAGTTCGGCTGCCTCCATCCGGCCGCGGTCGGCGGCCAGCATCAGCGCGGTGTTGCCGAAGCGGTCGCGCACGTCCACCCAGGCGCCGCGATCGAGCAGCACGCGGACGATCTCGGCATTGCCGGAGACGGCGGCATACATCAGGGCGGTCCGCCCGTCGGTGTCGCTGCGGTTGGCGCTGGCGCCGCCCAGGAGCTGGGCCCGCACGCCGTCGAGATCCTGGTTGTAGGCGGCGACCAGCAATTCGTCGCGCGGTGCCAGCAGGCTGATCTCGGCCGTCGCCGGCGTCGCCGCCGCCGCCAGCGCCGCGAGCACGGACAGCATCCGGATCCGAACCATCATCGCATTCCTCCGCTGCCAGGACGGCGGAAGTTGCGGCAGACGTCCCGCTGCCGTCAACCTGCGCGGCCCGACCTATTCGGCGGCGGCGAGCCGGCCCCGCGACGGGCCGTAGAGCTCGGCCACCCGCTCCTGGGTGTAGAGATCGGTCCAGTTGCTCCAGGCGAAGTCCGTGACCTTGCGCGGATCGTAGCCACGGGCCGGGATCCGCATCTCCTTGCCGTCGATGTAGACCGCCTCGATCCGCTTCTTGTCGAGCAGGATCGAGACGTTCTGCAGCGGCGAACCGTCGACGACGATGAAGTCGGCGGCCATGCCGGGGGCGATCACGCCGGTGCGGTCGCCGTCGGCCATGAAGCGGGCCGTCACCTGGGTCGCCGCGCGCAGCGCCTCGGCGGGGGTGAAGCCCAGATGCGCGACGAAGATCTCGAGTTCGCGCGCGTGCCACTCGCCGTAGGGCGTGACGGCGAAGCCCGAGTCGGTGCCGGTCATCATCGGCACGCCGGCCGCCTTGGCCCGTCGCAGGTTCTCGCACGCGATCTCGAACTCGCGCTGGGTGTCGGCGATGCGCCCCTTGATGTGGGCCGGCTCGTGCCGCTGGGTGAAGTCGACGATGTTGCGCGGAAAGGTGAGGGTGGGGCCGATCGCGCTGCCCGACTTGACCAGCGCGTCCAGGCACTCGTCGTCGAGATGGTAGGCGTGGAAGATGAGGTCGACGCCGGCCCGCGCCGAATAGAGCGTCGCCTCGCGGCCGCGGGCATGGACGACCACCTTCTTGCCCAGGCGCTGGGCCTCCTGGACCATGACGGTGGTCTCGTCCTGGGTGAAGGCGGCGACGAGTTCGCCGTTGGCGCGGCGGTGGAACCCGTCCATCGCCAGCTTGATGCAGTCGACGCCGTTCTTCACCTGGACGCGGATTTCCTCGATCGCCTCGTCCTTGCTGGCGACGAGCCGGCCGATCGAGGTCTCGGGCGCGCCGATCCAGCTCGGATACCAGTCGGTCAGTCCCTGGCGGGTGGTGAGGTAGCGCCCGGCCGCGGTGACGCGCGGACCGTCGAAGAGGCCGGCGCGGATGGCGTTGCGCACCGACAGGCTGATCTGCCCGGCGTCGCCCGGGGCGCAGATCGAGGTGTAGCCGGCGGCGATGCAGCGCTGCGCGAAGTAGAGGCCGCGGAGCGCCCGGAACTCGAGCGGGGCGTAGAGGTCGATGTCCTCCTCGGTCTTGGCGTTGCCGTAGGCGAGGTGGGTGTGGACGTCGTGCAGGCCCGGCATGACGAAGCGGTCCGAATGGTCGAGGACCATGTCGCCGCGGCCGGGGGCGGGTGCCTCGGCGGTCGGGCCGACATGGACGATCCGGCCGTCATCGCCGACGATGATGGTCTGGTCGGCCTCCGCCGCGTCGGCCGCGCCGGTGAAGAGGGTTCCGCACCGCACATGCCTGGTCATCGCCATGCCCTCCCGCGCCTTGCCGCCGGTCGACGGCCGATGGTCGTCCACTCTATGGGATCGGTCGTGCGCGGAGCCATGCGCCGCTTGGCCGCTCCCGATCCGACCGGCAAGGGTGGCCACCGGGACGGCAATGGTATACCACGCCGACGGACGGCAGCCATTGCGACTTGGACGCAGGGCCCTCGGCATCGCTGGCCGGGCGCGAACATCCCGTGCGATGATCGTCTCCCCTCTTTCGCGACCGGTCCTGCGCCGGCCCTGACCCGGATGGAGCGCCCGTGGCCCCGGTAACGACCGCTCGACGCATCGTCGACCCCGCCGAAGCGCGCGACGCCATGCCGGCCGCGGCGGCGGGCGAGGACGGAATCGGCAAGAGCCTGGGCGATCGCGCCTATGACCAGCTCCTCGACCGGATGCTGGAGGGCACGTTTCCGCCCGGAACGCTGCTGCAGGAGCGCGCCCTCGCCGAGATGCTCGGCATCTCGCGCACGCCGGTCCGCGAGGCGCTGGCGAAACTGGAGTCCGAAGGGTTCGTCACCCGCGATGTCGGCCGGCTGCTGGTCGTCCGCGAGGTGCCGATGCAGGAGCTGATGGAGATCCTGCATGTCCGCACGATCCTGGAGACCGAGGCGGCCGGAATCGCCGCCGGCCGGATCCCGGCGGCCGAACTGGCGGCGCTGCGGGCGCTGTTCGAGGCCCAGCTCGCCGGGTCGCTGCCGGACGGCGCCGACGTCCGGGCGGCGGACGACCGGCTGCACGGCTCGATCGTCGATGCGGCCGGCAACATCGTGCTCGCGGAGACCGTCCGCAGCCTTCGCCGCCGCACCCGGATGTTCAACCTCGAGCGCCTGCCGGACCGGTTCGTGCCCGGCTGCCGCGAGCATCTCGCGATCGTCGCGGCGCTGGAGCAGGGCGACGGGACGGCGGCCCGCCTCGCCGTCGCGGCCCATCTCGAGAGCACGCGGCGCGGCATCCTGGCGAAGCTCGAGCTCCTCTCCGCGGGGCGTCCGGCGGGCTGACGCGGCGCGGCTGCGGGTCCGTCGCCGACGCAGAGAAAACCATTGCCCCGGCGATGCGGGCAAGCGTAAGACTCCGCCGCCGGGCGGCCGGACCTGACAGGTCCGGCCGGGGCCTTCGGGCCGTATCCGGCGGCGTGGTAGCGGGCGTTTCGATCAGGCCCTTCCCCGGCGCGGCCGGGCATGGATCGCGGCGTGCCGGGCAGTGCGATCCGGCGGCCGAACCCTCTGCCGCCGGGAAATGATCCGATGACTGCCGCGACGGAAGCCGGCCCCCTTGCGCCTCGGGCGCGAACCGGGCAAGGGGCGAGGCCGGACGGCGTGGCGCATGGAATGAGGGGCGCAGGAAGCGATGTTTTCTCGTCTGCTGGGCATGCTGTCGGCGGATATGGCGATCGACCTCGGGACGGCGAACACGCTCGTCTATGTCAAGGGCCGCGGCATCGTCCTCAACGAGCCGTCCGTCGTCGCCATCACCACGATCAAGGGCAAGAGGCAGGTCCTCGCCGTCGGCGACGAGGCGAAGATGATGCTCGGCCGCACGCCCGGCAACATCCAGGCGATCCGGCCGCTCCGGGACGGCGTCATCGCCGACTTCGACGTCGCCGAGGAGATGATCAAGCACTTCATCCGCAAGGTGCACAACCGGCGGAGCTTCGCCAGCCCGCAGATCATCGTCTGCGTTCCTTCGGGATCGACCGCCGTCGAGCGCCGGGCGATCCAGGAATCGGCCGAAAGCGCCGGCGCCCGCCGGGTCTACCTCATCGAGGAGCCGATGGCGGCGGCGATCGGCGCCGGCCTGCCGGTGACCGAGCCGACCGGCTCGATGGTCGTCGACATCGGCGGGGGCACGACCGAGGTCGCCGTCCTGTCGCTCGGCGGCATCGTCTATTCGCGGTCGGTACGGGTCGGCGGCGACAAGATGGACGAGGCGATCATCGCCTACAACCGCCGCAACCATAACCTGCTGGTCGGCGAAGGCTCGGCGGAGCGGATCAAGAAGGAGATCGGCTCGGCCTGCCTGCCGGAGGATGGCGAGGGCCGGGTCATGGAGGTCAAGGGCCGCGACCTGATGAACGGCGTGCCGAAGGAGATCGTCATCAGCGAGCGCCAGGTCGCCGAGAGCCTGGCCGAGCCGGTGGGCCAGATCATCGAGGCGGTGAAGGTCGCGCTCGAGCACACGGCGCCCGAACTGGCGGCCGACATCGTCGACAAGGGCATCGTGCTGACCGGCGGCGGCGCGCTCCTCGGCAACATGGACCATGTGCTGCGCATGGCCACCGGCCTCCCGGTCTCGATCGCCGACGATCCGCTGTCCTGCGTCGCCCTCGGCACGGGCCGGGCACTGGAGGAGATCAAGACGCTGCGTCATGTCTTGATCAGCGCCTACTAGCGGCGAGGCCCGCCGCCGGTCGGACGCCGCCGTCAGGGAGGGGGAAGGGGCAGGAATGCGCGCGCAGTCGCCGTTGCGGCTCACCATGCCGATCCGGGCCTGGATGCAGCGCTTCGCGCTCCTGCTGCTGATTCTCGCCGCCTTCGGGCTGATCGTGCTCGGCAAGGCGGACACGGTGGTGGTCGAGCGGCTGCGCGTGCAGCTCGCCGACACGCTGGCCCCGTTCTTCGACCTGGTGTCGCGGCCCGCCGCCAGCTTCGGGCGGGTCAGCGAGGAAGTCCGCGAGATCTCGGCCCTCCGGGCGGAGAACGAACGCCTGCGCGAAGCCAACGCCCGCCTGCTGCAGTGGCAGGAGGTGGCGCGCCGGCTGGAGGCCGAGAACCAGCAGCTCCGCGGCCTGATGAACGTCACGCCGGAGCCGACCGTCGGCTACGTCTCGGCCCGCATCATCGCCGATTCCGGCGGCGCCTTCGTCCGCAGCGTGCTCGTCAATGCCGGTGCCCGCAACGGCGCCGCCAAGGGTCAGGCCGCGATCATGGACCATGGCCTCGTCGGCCGCGTCGTCGAGGTCGGCGACCGGGCGTCGCGGGTGCTGCTCCTGACCGACCTCAACTCGCGGATCCCGGTGCTCCTCGAAACCTCGCGCGAGCGGGCGGTGCTGGCAGGGGACAACGGGCCGCGGCCCCGGCTGCTCTACCTGCCCTCGCGCCGCGAGGCGGCACGGCCCGGCGAGCGCGTCGTGACCTCCGGCCATGGCGGCGTCTTTCCCCCGGGCATCCCGGTCGGCGAGACCGTGTCCGGCGAGGACGGGCTGGTGCGGGTGTCGCTCTATGCCGACTTCGACCGGCTGGAGTATCTCCGCCTCGTCGACACCGGCCTCGCCCATACGCTGTCCGAGCCGATCCCCGGGCCGCAGCGGGTGCGCCCGCGCGGGCGCTCATGACAGTGGGCCTGCTGCATCGCCTGGACGGCTGGTCGCGCGACCTGCTGCCGACGCTGACGACCGTCCTCTTCCTGGTGCTGTCGACGGTCCGCATTCCCGTCGCCGGCTTTCGCACGGTGGCACCGGCGATCGTCCTCATCGCGGTCTACCACTGGACGGTGCATCGGCCGCTGCTGCTTCCGCCCGCGGTCATCTTCGTGGTGGGCTTCGTCCAGGACCTGCTGTCCGGCAGCCCCATCGGCACCGGATCGCTGACGCTGCTGGCGGTCTACCTGGCGGTCCTGTCGCAGCGGCGCTTTCTCGCCGGCAAGCCCTTCCCGATGGTCTGGCTGGGGTTCGCCCTGGTTGCGGCGGTCACCTTCTTCGCCCTCTGGGCGGTCGTCAGCGCCCTCTCGGGCGTTCTCCTCGATCCGCGCGAGGCGGCCTTCCGCGGCCTCGTCACCATCGCCTGCTATCCGCTCTTCGCCGGGCTGCTGCTCGGCCTCCAGCGCGCGTTCATGAGCCGGCACTAGGGACGGGCGGGATCGGGATGCGCCAGGACCGCAGCCAGGCCCGGGTCTTCACCCGCCGCGCCCTCCTGCTGGGGGGCGGCCAGGCGGTGCTGTTCGCCGTTCTCGGCGCAAGGCTCTACTACCTCCAGGTCGTCGAGGCGTCCCGCTATGCGATGCTGGCGGACGAGAACCGGATCAACGTCCGGCTCCTGCCGCCGCCGCGGGG
>NZ_JAYSFE010000014.1:0-52568 GCF_041913585.1 Allostella sp. | reverse complement strand
CCCGAGATGATCAAGGAGGTGCTGGACGTCATGGTCCAGCTCGCCGAGGACGGCATGACGATGGTCTGCGTCACCCACGAGATGGGGTTCGCGCGCACCGTCGCCGACACCATGATCTTCATGGACCTCGGCGAGATCGTCGAGACCGCGCCGCCGTCGCAGTTCTTCAACGATCCCAAGAGCGACCGCACCCGGCTCTTCCTCAGCCAGATCCTGCGTCACTGACGAGACAGCTTGCGGCGCCCGCGGAAAGGGCGGCTCCGGCCGCCCTTTCTCGTCGCACGCCTGGCTGCGCCCGTGCCACATTCCGTCCCCGAAACGGATATCCGGGGGGGCGGGGATGGCCGGGTTGACGCTGCAGATCGTCCATGTCGGCGACATCGAACTCGACGCCGGGACGCTCGACCGCATCCCGCGACTGGCCGCCGTGGTCGAGGGGCTGGCCCGCCAGCACGACAACGCGCTGGTCGTCTCCGCCGGCGGCAACTTCCTTCCCGGGCCGCTGCTGCGGGCCGGCGGCGGCCCCCCGGGCGCCGCCGGCCGGGCGGCGGCGGGGAACGCGCGGCGCGGGCGGCCCGCCCGCAAACACCGCGAGCGGGCGGGCGCGGGGCAGGCCGGCCTCGACCCCGGCCCCGCGCGGATCGACGTCGCCATCCTCAACGCCATCGGGCTCCAGGCGTCCGCCCTCGGCAACCAGGAGTTCGACCTCGGCACCGGCGCGCTGGCCGCTGCCATCGCGCCGCACGTCGGCGATGGCGACCTCGCCGGGGTGCGCTGGCTGGGGACGGCCTTCCCCTATCTCGCCGCCAACCTCGACACCGGCCGCGACCCGGACCTGGCGCCCCTGACCACCAATGCGGTCCTGCCGGCGGACGCCTTCGCCGGCACGGCCGACGATCCGGACGGCGCGGCCGACGCGGCCCGCATCGCGGCGGCGACGATCGTCACGGTCGGCGGCGAGCGGGTCGGCATCGTCGGCGTGACCACGCCGCTGCTGGAACTCGTCTCCTCGCCGGAGCCGACCACCGTCGCCGACACGCCCGATGCCGCGGCGCTGGCGGCGCTGCTGCAGCCCGTCATCGACGGGCTGTGCGCCCAGGACATCGACAAGATCGTCCTCCTCGCCCATCTCGACGACCTGGCGGCGGCCGAGGCGCTGGCGCCGCTCCTCGCCGGCGTCGACGTCATCGTCGCCGGCGGCACCACTGCGCCCGCGCCGGACGCCTATCCGATCCGGCTCGCCGGCCTCGACGGCGACCCGGTCCTCGTCGTCGCCACCGATGGCGCGCAGGAAACGGTCGGCCGCATCACCCTCACCTTCGACGAGGCCGGCCGCGTGACGTCGGTCGAGGACGCCCGACAGTTCCAGCCGGACGATGCCGTCGTCCAGGCCCTGTGGGGTGACGCCGATCCCTACGGCGCGGGCACGGCCGGTGGCGAGGTGGCCGCGCTCGTCGATGCGGCCCGGGCGGTAATCGCGACCAAGGACGGCGAGATCGTCGGCCGGACCGACGTCTTCCTCGACGGCCGCCCCGGACGGGCCGAGACGGAGGAGACGAACCTGGGCGACCTCGTCACCGACGCCGATCTCGCGGCGGCGCGTGCGGTCGATCCCACCGTCATGGTCGCCTTCAAGAACGGCGGCGCGATCGGCGCCTCGATCGGCCGCGTCGTTCCGGACGGCCGGGGCGGATTCATCACCCTGCCGCCGGCGGCCAACCCCGATTCCGGCAAGGCGGCCGGCGAGATTTCCCGTCTCGACGTCGAGAGCGTGCTGCCGTTCGACAACCCGCTGCAGATGGTGACGCTGACGCGCGCCCAGCTGGTCGCGACGCTGGAGCATGCGCTGGGCGCGCTCGACCCGGGCGGCATCGTCGGATCGTTCCCGCAGGTCGCCGGGATGGCCTTCGCCTTCGATCCCGACGCCGCGGCGGGGGCGCGCATCCGGTCCGCCGCCATCCTCGACGACGGGGGGACGGTCGTCGACGTGCTGGTGCGCGACGGGGCGCTGGTCGGCGATCCCCTCCTGCCGGTGCGCGTCGTCACCATCGCCTTCCTCGCCGATGGTGGCGACGGCTACCCGCTGGCGGACTTCGTCGCGGCCGACCCGGCCTTCGCCGACCGGGTGGAACTCGCCGCCGCCGGCGGCATGGCGAGCGAGCAGCAGGCGCTCGCGTCCCATCTCTCGGTGAATTTCGCCGCGACCCCCTTCGCCGCCGCCGAGACGGAGGCGGCCGCGGACGGGCGCGTCCAGAACCTCGACGAACGCCAGGACGGCGTGTTCGACGCGCCGCACGATCTCGCGGGCTCGGCCGGCGGCGACGCGCTGACCGGCGGGCCGGCGGCGGACACCCTGGCGGGGGCCGGCGGCGACGACACGATCGACGGCGCCGCCGGCGACGACCTGCTGCTGGGCGGCGCCGGCTTCGACATTCTGGAGGCCGGCGCCGGCGCCGATTTCGTGCTGGGCGGCGATTTCGCCGACGTGATCGACGGCGCGGCCGGCGACGACCGGCTGCTCGCCGGCAATGCCGGCACCGACCGCATCTTCGGCGGGACGGGCGACGACCGGCTGCACGGCGGCCAGGACGGCGACACGCTGGAGGGCGGTGCCGGCGCCGACACCCTGTCCGGCGACCGCGGCGACGATCTCCTCTTCGGTGGCGACGGGGCCGACCGCTTCGCCTTCGCGGCCGGGCACGGGCAGGACCGCATCCTCGACTTCGATCCCGACGAGGACCGCATCGTGCTGACGCCCGGAATGGAATGGCGGGCCGTCGCCGTCGGCGACGGCCTCCGGCTCGATCTGTCCGGCGGCGGCGCCGTGCTGCTGG
This sequence comes from Allostella sp., assembly GCF_041913585.1. Classification (NCBI taxonomy): domain Bacteria; kingdom Pseudomonadati; phylum Pseudomonadota; class Alphaproteobacteria; order Rhodospirillales; family Allostellaceae; genus Allostella; species Allostella sp. The sequence continues at coordinate 49,734 of NZ_JAYSFE010000014.1, read as the reverse complement.
AAGGCTGGAGTCCGGGGCCGGCGGTGGCCGACCTCGTGCTCTTCTCCAGCTGACGTAACCGAACCGACACCGAACCGTTTCCGATCCTTCGCCGGATCGTAGCGGGGCCGTTACGCCCCGCGGCTACCCCTGGCCGTCCTTCGCCAACCGGACCGGGCGGACCGGTTGGCCTTCCATTCAACCGGGGGCGGTCATGGCCAACTACACCCTGCAGATTCTCCATGCCTCGGATTTCGAGGCCGGCGTCGCCGCGATCGAGAAGGCACCCAACTTCGCCGCGATCGTCGACGCGCTGGAGGAGACCTACGACAACACCCTCATCCTGTCCTCGGGCGACAACTTCATCCCGGGCCCGTTCCTGTCGTCGGGCAGCGATCCGTCGGTCCGCGACGAGTTGCAGGCGGCCTACAACGAACTCTACGGCCTGCCCGCCGACCTCAACGGCGACGGCGTCGCCGAATCCTTCGCCGACCTGCGCGAGGGCGGCGCCCGCCTCGACATCGCGATCCTGAACGCGATCGGCATTCAGGCCTCGGCGCTGGGCAACCACGAGTTCGACCTCGGCACCAGCCCGCTGCGCGAGGCGATCGGCCAGGACATCCGCGGGGCGCTGCCCCAGAACGTGCGCTGGCTCGGCGTCGACTTCCCCTATCTCAGCGCCAATCTCGATTTCTCCAAGGACGCCAGCCTGGCGCCGATCTACACCAGCCTGACCCGCGAGGCGTCCGACTTCGCGGCGGCGCTGACCGACCTCAACGGCGCCACCGACGGCCGCAAGATCGCGCCCGCGACCATCATCACCGTCAACGGCGAGCAGATCGGCATCGTCGGCGCCACCACCCCGGAACTGGAGCGCATCTCCTCGACCGGCGACACCGACGTCAAGGGTCCGGGCGCCGGCACCCAGGACATGCAGGCGCTGGCGCAGGTCATCCAGCCGACCATCGACGCGCTGATCGCCCAGGGCATCGACAAGATCATCCTGCTGTCGCACCTGCAGCAGCTCGGCCTGGAGCAGCAGCTGGCCCCGCTGCTCAAGGGCGTCGACATCATCATCGCCGGCGGCTCGCACACGCTGCTCGCCGATGCCGAGGACGTCGCCAACGGCCTGCAGCCGGGCGACACGCCGGCCGGCACCTATCCGATCGTGACCCAGAACGCCGACGGCGACCCGCTCCTCATCGTCAACACCGACAGCAACTACGAGTATGTCGGCCGCCTCGTCGTCGATTTCGACGAGCAGGGCCGGCTGCTTCCCGGCAGCGTCGATGCCGCGGAGAGCGGTGCCTTCGCGACGACGGACGAGAACGTCGCCGAGCTCTGGGGCTCCGAGGCGGCCGCCTTCGCCGAGGGCACGAAGGGCGCCATCGTCGCCGATCTGGTGTCGGGTGCGGAAGGCGTGATCGTCGCCAAGGACGGCCTCGTCTTCGGCCGGACCGACGTCTTCCTCGACGGCCGCCGGACCGAGGTGCGGGTCGAGGAGACCAATCTCGGCAACCTCACGGCGGACGCCAACCTCGCCCGCGGTCGGGAGGTCGACCCGACCGTGACCGTGAGCATCAAGAACGGCGGCGGCATCCGCGAGCCGATCGGCGTCGTCGAGCAGATCGGCCTCGGCGAGACCAACGAACTGCCGCCTGCGGCGAACCCGCTGGCCGGCAAGGAGGAGGGCGACATCTCCCGCCTCGACATCGAGAACGCGCTGCGCTTCAACAACGGTCTGACCCTGCTGACGGTCTCCCGCGCCCAGCTCGTCGAGGTGCTGGAGCATGCGGTCCGCGCGGTCGCGCCCGGCGCCACGCCCGGCCAGTTCGCGCAGGTCAGCGGCATCGCCTACAGCTACGACCCCGACCTGCCGGCCGGCCAGCGCATCGTCTCGGCGGCGCTGACCGACGCCGACGGCCGGGTGACGGACGTGCTGGTGCAGGGCGGCGAGCTGGTCGGCAACGCCGATGCGCCGGTCCGCCTCGTCACCCTCAACTTCATGGCCGACGGCGGCGACGGCTATCCGTTCAAGACCTTCCTCGAGGCCGATCCGGCGTTCGCCGACCGCGTCGACCTCGCGTCCGAGGATGCCGACCGCGACGGCGTGCTCGACCCGGGCGAGGACCTCAACAGGAACGGCGTGCTCGACCTCGCCGCCGACCTCGACGCCGGCGCCGCGACCTTCGCCGCTTCCAGCAGCGAGCAGGACGCGATGGCGGACTACGTCGCCGAGCGCTACTCCGAGACGCCCTACGACATCGTCGATACGGGTCCCGAAGGCGACCTGCGCATCCAGAACCTCAATGCCCGCGCCGACAGCGTGCTCGACGGTCCCTACGACCTCGCCGGCACCGACGGCTCCGACCTGCTGACCGGCACCGACGGCGCCGACACCGTCAGCGGCGGCCTCGGCGCCGACACCGTCGTCGGCCTGGGCGGCATGGACCTGCTGTTCGGCGGCCAGGGCGGCGACCTGCTGCTCGGCGGCGAGGGTTCGGACTATGTCCTGGCGGGCCAGGGCGACGACGCGGTGGACGGCGGCAGCGGTTCGGATCCCTTCCTCAACGGCAATCTCGGCGACGACCTCGTCCGCGGCGGCGACGGCGACGACCGGCTGTGGGGCGGCAAGGGCAACGACACGCTGGAGGGCGGCGCCGGCGCGGACACGCTCGCGGGCGACCGCGGCGACGACCGGCTCGCCGGCGGCGACGGGGCGGACCGCTTCGTCTACCAGGCGCTGCCGCCGGCCCCGACCAACCAGATCCAGCTCACCGCGATCGGCACCTACGATCACGGCGGCTTCGACGAGGGCGCGGCCGAAACCCTGTCCTACGATCCGGCCACCAAGCGTCTCTTCGTCTCGAACGCCGAGGCGAACACGCTCGATGTCCTCGACCTCGGCGATCCGTCGCACCCGAAGCTGGTGACCGCGATTCCGCTGGACGCGTTCGGCGGCAGCGTCAACAGCGTCGCGGTCAAGAACGGCGTCGTCGCCGCGGCGGTGGCCAGCAACCAGGACGGCCAGGCCGGCGTCGTGGCGTTCTTCGACACCGACGGCCGGGTGCTGGGCCAGACGACGGTGGGCGTGCTGCCGGACATGCTGACCTTCACGGCGGACGGCAGCAGGCTGCTGGTCGCCAACGAGGGCGAGCGCGTCGGCGATCCGGGACCGGACCAGATCGATCCGCCCGGCTCGATCAGCATCGTCGACCTCGCGGGCGGCGTCGGCGCGGCGACCGTGACCACGCTCGGCTTCGGCGGTTTCGAGGGCCAGCGCGACGCGCTGGAGGCGGCCGGGCTCCGGGTCACCCCGGGCAAGTCGCTGGCGACCGATCTCGAGCCGGAATACATCACCGTCACGCCCGACGGCACCACGGCCTATGTCTCGCTCCAGGAGGCCAACGCCTTCGCGGTCGTCGATCTCGCCACCAGGACCATCACCGAGATCCTGCCGCTCGGCTACAAGGACTTCGGCCTGCCCGGCATGGGCTTCGACGCCTCCGACCGGGACGGTGCCGTCGCCATCCGCAACTGGCCGGTCAAGGGCATCTACGAGCCGGACGCGATCGCCAGCTTCCAGGTCGGCGGCCAGACGTACATCGTCACTGCCAACGAGGGCGATGCCCGCAGCGACGGCAGCGACGAGGAGCGGCTCGGCGACCTCGAACTCGACCCGACGCGCTTCCCGAACGCGGCGGACCTGCTCGAAAGCGAGAATCTCGGCCGCCTCAACGTCTCGCTGATCGACGGCGACACGGACGGCGACGGCGATCTCGACGAGATCGTCACCTTCGGCGGCCGCAGCTTCTCGATCTTCGACGCCGACGGCGAACTCGTCTTCGACAGCGGCGACCAGTTCGAGCGCATCGTCGCGGCCGCCTATCCCAACAACTTCAACGCCGACAACGGCGGCAACGATTTCGACAATCGCAGCGACAACAAGGGACCGGAGCCGGAGGCGGTCGCCGTCGGCGTCGTCGGCGACCGGACCTACGCCTTCGTCGGCCTGGAGCGGGTCGGCGGCATCATGGTCTACGACATCACCGATCCGGCTGGCGCCCGCTTCGTCCAGTACGTCAACAACCGCGACTTCACCCAGGACATCGAGACCGCGGCCGCCGGCGACAGCGGCCCGGAGGTCGTGCAGTTCGTCCCGGCGGCGGCCAGCCCGACCGGCAGCGCGATGCTGCTGGTCGCCAACGAGATCAGCGGCACCACGACGATCTACGACATCTCCGGCCTCGGCGGGATTTCGGAGGTCGCCGACCCCGGCTACGACCGGATCGCCGACTTCGATCTCGCCCAGGACCGGATCGTGCTGGCGACGGGGATGACCTATCAGCTCGGCGCGGCGGCGGACGGCGACGCGCTGCTGACCCTGAGCGACGGCCAGCGGCTGGAACTGGACGGCCTCGCGGTCGCCCAGGTGCAGCCGTCGATCGCCGACCTGGTGCTGTTCGCCTGAGGGCGGGCGGGCGGGGGCAGGGCCCCCGCCCGTGCCGCGCTACTTGCCGGCCGGGCCGGTCGCGACCGGGGTGTCGCCGGGCAGGCCCCACTCGGCCCAGGACCCGTCATAGAGGGCGAGGTCCTTCTTCCCCAGGAGATGCAGGCCGAGATAGAGGATCGCCGCCGTGATCCCCGATCCGCAGCTCGTGACGACGGGCCGGTCGAGGTCGACGCCGGCGCCCTCGAACACCGCCTTCAGCCGGTCGGCCGGCAGGTAGGTCTTGTCCTTGGGGTCGAGCAGGTCGGGATAGGGCACGTTCAGGCTCTCTGGAATGCGCCCCTGGCGGCGGCCGGGCCAGACTTCCGCCGCCTCGCCGCGCCAGCGCTCGGCGGCGCGCGCGTCCACCACCTGCTCGAAGCCGGCGGCGATGTTGGCGCGGATCTGCTCCTTGTGGCGCACCCGCGCCGGATCGAAGCTCGCGACGTAGGTGGTGGCCGCCGGCCGCACCACGCCCGCCTCGACCGGCCGCCCCTCGGCCTGCCACTTCGGCAGGCCGCCGTCGAGGACCGAGACCTTGGCGTGGCCGAAGATGCGCAGGGTCCACCAGACGCGCGCGGCGCTGACGAGGCCCAACGCGTCGTAGACGACGACATGGTCGGCGTTGGCGATGCCGCGCTCGCCCATGGCGCGGGCGAAGGCGTCCGCCGACGGCAGCATGTGCGGCAGCGGCGAATTGTGGTCGGCGACGGCGTCGACGTCGAAGAAGACGGCGCCGGGGATGTGCCTGGCCGCGTACTCGGCGGCGGCATCGCGCTTCAGGTTGGGCAGGAAGTAGCTGCCGTCGAGGACCCGGACGCCGGGCGCGTCCAGGTTCCGGGCCAGCCACTCGGTCGAGACCAGCGCATCGGGATTGGCATATTGCATGGGGACGTTTCCTGGCTTCCGGATCAGGCGAAGGCGATGACGACGCGGCGGTTCTGCCGCCCCTTGTTCTCGATCTTGGCGACCTCGACCCGCCCGATCTCGCCGGTGCGGCGGACATGGGTCCCGCCACAGGGCTGGAGGTCGACGCCGGCGATGTCGAGGAGCCGCACCCGGCCGTGGCCGGCGGGCGGCTTGACCGACATGGTGCGCACGAGTTCCGGCCGTTCGGCCATCTCCGCGTCGGTGATCCAGCGCGGCTCGACCGGGTGGTCGGCCGCGATCAGCGCGTTCAGCTTCTCGGTCAGGACGCCCTTGTCGAGCGCCTCGCCCGGGACGTCGAAATCGAGCCGCGAGCGCTCGGCCCCGACCTGGCCGCCGGTGACCGCCCCGGGGACGACCGCGCAGAGGAGGTGCATGCAGGTGTGCATGCGCATGTGGCGGTGGCGGCGTTCCCAGTCGATCGCGGCGACGACGGCCGCGCCCGCCTCGGGCAGGGCGCTGCCGGGGGCCGGGATATGGAGGATCTGGTCCGGCCCTTCGCCCTTCACCGTGTCGACGATGGCGACGCGGCCGCCGTCGGCGAGGCGGATCTCGCCGGTATCGCCCGGCTGGCCGCCGCCCGTCGGGTAGAAGACGGTGCGGTCGAGGACGATGCCGCGGGCATCGGCCGACAGCACGTTGGCGGCGCATTCGCGGAGATAGGCGTCGTCGCGGAAGACGGCTTCGGTCATGGTCGCCTCACGCCAGCCAGGAGGGGACGGGCAGGTTCTTCTCCCTGAGGAAGGCCGGGTTGAAGAGCTTGGACTGGTAGCGGGTGCCGTAGTCGCAGAGCACCGTCACGATCGTATGCCCGGGACCCAGCTGCTGCGCCACCTTGATGGCGCCGCCGATGTTGATGCCGCTCGACCCGCCGAGGATCAGTCCTTCCTCCTTCACCAGGTCGAAGATGATGGGCAGCGCCTCCTCGTCCGTCACGCGCACCTGGTCGTCGATCGGCGCGCCTTCGAGGTTCCGGGTGATGCGGCCCTGGCCGATCCCCTCGGTGATGGAACTGCCTTCGGACTTCAGCTCGCCATGGGCATACCAGTTGTAGAGGGCGGCCCCCATCGGGTCGGCCAGCACGATCCGGATGTCCTTGTTGCGCGCCTTCAGCGCCATGCCGGTGCCGGCGAGGGTGCCGCCGCTGCCGACGGCGCAGGTGAAGGCGTCGACCCGGCCCCCGGTCTGTTCCCAGATCTCGGGGCCGGTCGTGTCGATATGCGCCTGGCGGTTGGCGACATTGTCGAACTGGTTGGCCCAGATGGCACCGTTCGGCTCGGTCTTCGCCAGTTCCTCGGCGAGCCGGCCCGACTGCTTGATGTAGTTGTCGGGATTGGCGTAGGGGACCGCCGGGACGAGGCGAAGGTCGGCGCCGCACAGGCGCAGCATGTCCTTCTTCTCCTGGCTCTGGGTCTCCGGCATGACGATGACGGTGCGGTATCCGAGCGCGTTGCCGACCAGCGCCAGGCCGATGCCGGTATTGCCGGCGGTGCCCTCGACGACGACGCCGCCCGGGCGCAGCAGGCCCCGCCGCTCGGCGTCGCGGATGATCGAGAGGGCGGCGCGGTCCTTCACCGAGCCGCCGGGATTGAGGAACTCCGCCTTGCCGAGGATCGTGCAGCCCGTCATCTCGGAGGCGCGGCGCAGCCTGACGAGGGGCGTGCGGCCGATCGTGCCGGTGAATCCGTCGCGGATGTCCATGGAGGCTCCTGGATTGCTGGCGGGGAATCCTGGCCAGCCGGAGTAGCGAAATTCGCCCGCCCTGACCAGAGCGGTTGCCGCATGGCTGCCCCCGGCCGGGGGCGACCGGTCAGCTCAGCCCGACCACCGGGATGGCCGCGCCGTGAATGGCGCGGGCGCGCTCCGACGCCAGGAACAGGATGACGTCGGCCAGCGCCTCGCGGGCGACCCAGCGGGCGGGATCGGCCCCGGGCATGTCGGCGCGGTTGGCCGGCGTGTCGATGATGCTGGGCATGACGCAGTTGACGTTGATGCCGCTCTCGCGGAGTTCGCCCGCCATCGCCTCGGTCAGGCGCAGCACCGCCGACTTGGCGACGGCATAGGCGCCCATCGCCGGCGCCGCGCGGAGCGCTCCCATCGCGGCGACGTTGACGATGCGCCCGCGCCCCCGCGCCGTCATCGCCGGCACAACCGCGCGCGCCATGTTGAGGACGCTGACGGCATTGCGGCCCAGCATGTCCTCCCACAGGGCGGGCGGCGTCTCGTGAACCGCGGGACCCATGGCGAAGCCGCCGGCGATGTTGCAGAGGATGTCGACCTCGGCGGCGAGCGGGCCGATCGCCGCGCCGACCGCGGCCGGGTCGGTGACGTCGACCGCGACCTGCCGGTGGGCCGGGCCGAACGCCCCTGCCAGCCGGTCCGCTGCGACGTCGACGACGATCATCGTCGCGCCCGCCGCCGCGAAGGTCTCGACCACCGTGCGGCCGAGGGCGCCGGCAGCGCCGGTCACCATCACCGTCGTGTTCTGGAACTCCATCGCCGATCTCCCTGGTGGGTGTACCCGGGAGTCTAGCGCATCCGCATGACCCGCCGGCGGTTCCGTGCTAACCAGACGGCGTCCGACCCCGCTCGCGATTCCGAGGGTTCCGCCATGGGCCAGGTGATCCGCTACGTCCCGCTGCTCGCCTTCGTCGTGGTCGCCTACAACGTCGTGGCGGCGATCTCGGTCGACCTGCTCGACCGCACCCTCTTCAGCCTCGGCCTCCTCTCCGGCAAGGCGTTCGTCTTTCAGGTCAAGGACGCGCTGATCTTCGCCGCGCTGATCCTGCTCTATGGCGAGCTCAGCAAGGCGACGCGGACGACCAACGTCTCGATCATGGACCACACGCTGTCGCTCGGCCTGCTGCTGGTCTGTCTCGTGGAACTGATCGTGGTGCCCTTCGCCGGCACCGCGACCTTCTTCCTGCTGACGGTGATGGCGCTGATCGACGTGGTGGCCGGCTTCACCATCACCATCACCGGCGCCAAGCGCGATCTCAACGCCATTCCCCCCGGCGCCAACTGACCGGAGGCGGCAAGGCCTGCGGCCGGGGCCGGCGCTTGACTTCCCTCTGGATAACCCCGAAAAACCGGGCTTCCGCTGGACCCCGGGGCGTAGCTCAGCCTGGTAGAGTGCCTGCTTTGGGAGCAGGATGCCGGAGGTTCGAATCCTCTCGCCCCGACCAGCGGGCATGGCAACGAGGCGGGACCCGTGGGTGATGGCTGAGGCACGTATCTACGTTCCGGCGAAGTCGGCGATGCAGTCCGGGCGGGCCGGGACGCGCGAATGGGTGCTGGAGTTCGTGCCGGCCGAGCGCAAGCGGCACGACCCGCTGATGGGCTGGATCAGTTCCGGCGACACCCGCCAGCAGGTCCGCCTCCGCTTCGCGTCGCGCGAGGAGGCGGAGGCGCACGCCGGCCGCCTCGGGCTCGCCTTCACGGTGCAGGCGCCGCACGAGCGCACGATCCGGCCCAAGTCCTATGCCGACAATTTCCGGTACGATCGGGTGCGCGGCTGACCCCGCGCGCCCGGCGCATGCGCCCTTAGCTCAGCCGGATAGAGCACGCGCCTTCTAAGCGCGGGGTCGCTGGTTCGAGTCCAGCAGGGCGCGCCAACCTTGGTGGTCGATGCGGGATCTGCACGGCGAAGTGCGACCGGGCGAACCGCCCCGGACCGATGGGCCCTGGACCGACGGGCCTGCCGCCGACGGGCCTGCCGCCGATGGGTCCGGTGGCGATGGCGGAGCCTAGCCCCGCACCGGGCGGCCCGGCGCTCGCCGGGTCCTACGCGCGCTGGCGGAGCCGCCGCCTCGGCCAGGTGACCGACCGGCTCCAGGAAACGCTCGTCCTCGAGCTGCTCGGCCCCGTCGCGGACTGCGACGTTCTCGACGTCGGATGTGGGGACGGGGCCCTGGCCGCCACCCTGTCGCGGCGCGGTGCCCGAATGGTCGGGCTCGACCCCGACCCGCGCATGCTCGCGGCGGCCCGGGGGCGGGCCGAGGCGGGATCGCTCGGGCTGACCCTGGTTCCGGGCCGGGCCGAGGCCCTGCCGTTTCCGGCGGCGACGTTCGATCGGGTCGTCGCCGTGACCGCCCTCTGCTTCGTTCCCGAAGCCGACCGCGCCGTCGCCGAGATGGTGCGGGTCCTCCGGCCCGGCGGCCGCCTCGTCCTCGGCGAACTCGGCCGATGGAGCATCTGGGCGGCGATCCGGACGGTGCGCGGGTGGCTCGGCGCCCCGACCTGGAGGGCGGCGCATTTCCGGTCGGCGGCGGACCTGCGACGGCTCGTGGAGCGGCATGGACTGACGGTCGGCGAGACGCGCGGATCGACCTTCTATCCGCCCCTCGACGTCGCGGCCGCGCTGATGGAGCGCTGCGACCCCTGGCTCGGCCGCCGGACCACGGTCGGCGCGGCCTTCGTCGCGCTGTCGGCGGCCCGTCCCGGCGGACGTCACCCTTCGTCGACGTAGGCGACCAGCGTCTGGCGTCCGTCGTCCGTGCCGGAGCTCCGCAGCTCGTCGGCCCAATGGCGCATCAGCGCCACCTGCAGGCTGCCGTCGTCGACGTCCACGCTCACCGGGCCGCCGACGGCGAGCGGGGTCCCGCGCCACCCGAGCTCGATCTGGATGCCGACCTCGTCGTAGCGCATCCGCAGCTCGACCTCGCGGTCGGCCGCCACGAGCTCGGGCGCGAGCACGCTGAACTCCTCGAGGAAATGTTCCGCGCGGGCGATCAGATCGACGCGGGCACCCCATGCCCGCCCCTGCGTCTCGGCGAAGTCCTTGAGCTGGCCGAAGCCGGCGGCGGGCCGCCAGCGCGTGCCGGCCACCTTGGGCGCCCCCAGGCGCAGCACCGCGTTGAGGGCGAGCGCGAGGAGCATCGCGGCGGCGAGCGGCGAGCTCAGCACCTGCTGGACGAGCGACGGCAGATGCCCGTTCCCGTGCGAATCGGTGACGATGACGGCGACGACGACCGCCGTTCCGATGATGACCGTGCGCCGGGCATCGATGAAACGCTGCGCCAGCATCTGGATGCCGGCCCGGATCGTGAAGGTCGCGGAATAGAAGCAGGCGGCGCCGAAGATGCCGGCGGGGATCGCGTAGAGCACGCTGGCGGCGCCGGGGATGAGCCCGAGCGCGATCCAGCCGATGCCGGCGGCGACGCCGACCCGCCTCGCCAGCACGCCGTTGGCGGCGGCGAGGCCGACGCTGCCCGAATAGGTGTTGGTGCCGAGCACGCCGGCGATGCCGGCGACGACGCAGCCGAGCCCGTCCGCCAGGGTTCCGGCGCGGATCGACCGCAGGTCGACCGACTTCCAGTTCGGGTCGGCCAGTTGCTGGCAGGCGGTGAGGTCGGCGATGGCGCGCACGAAGCACGCCAGCGCACCGATCAGGAAGCCGGGCAGGAACTCCAGCGGCAAGGACGGCGCGGCCAGCGGCCAGGCCGGCGCGACGACGGCGATGTCGCGCGTCGCTGCCGCGACGTCGCCCGCGACGATCACGGCGACGGCATAGACGACGCACCCGGTCGCGACGCCGACCAGGACCGCCAGCGAGCGCAGGGCCGGGCCCGCCCACACCGCGACGGCGACGATGGTCGCCAGCGTGATCGCCGATGCGGCCACCTGCAGGGCGTCGGCATTGCTGCCGGGTCCGGCGCCGACGATCAGCTTCAGCCCGAACATGCCGAGCGCCAGCCCGAGCAGCAGGATGACGACGCCGACGATCTCCGGCGGAATGTAGGCGCGCAGCAGGCGGAGGCAGCGCGACAGCAGCATCTCGGTGCAGCCGGCGACGATCGTCAGCCCGGCGACCGCCCCCAGCCCGCCGGCCTCCGCCGCCGCGACGGCAAACGGCACGTAGAGGATCGTGCAGTGCCCGAGCAGGAGGTAGCCCGACCCGATGCCGAACCGCCCGAAGGCCTGGATCAGGGTCCCGATGCCCATCGCGACCATGGCCAGGCTGACGTAGAGGGTGATGGTCTCGGGATCGGCGCCGGCCGCCTCCGCCACGATGCGCGGGAAGACCAGGGTGACGGCGCTGAGCGAGATGTGCTGGAGGGCGTTCAGCCAGGTGATGCGGGCCGGCGGGACGTCGTCCACGGCGTAGCTGATGGAAGGCATGCGTCCGTTCCTGGCTGCGGCAACGGACGCCTACGCTACTGCGGGATCGACGTTCCGGTCGATGGTCGAATGCGCGGTCTGGTTGTGACGTTCGCGGCGCCGCAGTCGCGGCCTATGCGAACTGTGCGAGGCCGTGACCGACGGACCAGTTCTCCTTCGCGGCGTCCTGGACGACGACGAAAACGTCTTCCGGACGGATGCCGGGGCGCTCGCGGAGCAGGTCGGCGAGCCGCCGGAACAGCGCCTGCTTCTGCTCCACGGTGCGCGTGTCGAACACGATGAGCCGGATGTAGACGACGTCGGGGCTGCGGGCGACGCCGTAGGCGTCGCCGTGGCGGAAGTTCGCGGCGGAATGCTCGCTGATGGTCATGAATTGGTCGTCTTCCGGCACGTTCAGCGTCTCCCGCATCGCGCGGTAGAGGCCGTCGAGGATGGCCTGGCGATAGGAGTCCGGCTTTCCGGCGCGCATCGAGATGTGAGCGAGGGGCATGGGTTCCTCTCCGTCTTCTTCCGGCCCGACCTTAGGCGCAGTCGCGTGATTTTGACGAGATATCGATACGGATATCAGTGATAAGATCCCGAAATGAATGAGCGTCCCCTCGACCTGGAAGCCGTCCAGGCGTTCGTCCGGATCGCCGAACTCGGCAGTTTCACCCGTGCGGCCGAGGCGATGCGGACCAGTCAGGCCGCGGTCAGCCTGCGCCTGAAGCGGCTGGAGGAGCGGCTCGGCTGCCGGCTGGTCGAGCGGACGCCGCGATATGTCGAGCTTTCGGCCCTGGGTGCCGCATTCCTCGAAAGCGCCCGCGAACTCCTGGCGGCCCATGACCGTGCGCTCTCCGTCGTGGCGGGATCGCGCCAGCGCCTGACTATCGGCATCAGCGACCATGTCGCCGGGCCGGAACTGCCGGCGCTGATCGCGCGGATGAACGCGCAAGACCCGCAGCTCCTGATCGATATCCGGATCGGATCGTCGGGCGATCTGCTGCAGGGCTTCGATCGGCGGGAGTTCGACACGGTGATCGTGCGTCTCCACGCCGGGCGGAGCGACGGCGAACTTCTGGCCGAGGAAGCGTTCGGCTGGTTCGCGGCACCCGGCTGGCAGCATCGCGCCGGCGAGCCTCTGCCGCTGGCGACGATGGCCGAGCCCTGCGGCGTGCGGGCCCTGGCCGGCCGGCTGCTCGACGCGGCAGGCGTGCCGTGGACGGAGATCTTCGTCGGCGGCGGCGTCTCGGCGGTGGCGGCGGCCGTCATGGCGGGGCTCGGCGTCGCGGCGCTGGCGCCGCGCATGCTGCCGTTCGGCGCCGTCGACGTCGGCGCCCGACTGAAGCTCCCGCAACTGCCGCGCCTGCCGGTCCTCCTGCACACGCGGGTCAAGGAGGGACCGCCGCTCGCCGCGCTTACCGCCCTGTCGGCGGCCTTCCGGGCCGCAGTCCGGGGGTAGTCGGGGCGCCCCGGGGCGGGACGTGCCGCCGGGCGCGCCGGATGTCAGGTCGGCGCGCCTCGCGCCGGAAGGTCGGCCCGTCCGGCGGCGAGCGCGCTGTGGTGCAGCCGGTCGAGGGCCCGCGCGAGGGCGTAGCGCAGCGCGACCGGGTCGGGCGGTTCGCCGTGCGGCCAGGGCGGCATCAACTGCTGGGCACGGAATTCGATCGTCCAGAGATCCCGGGTCGCGGCCAGGATGCGCCGGTGCCGCTCACCCAGGCGGTCGAGCCGCTCGGGCGGCATGCCGCCGGCCAGCGCGTCATGGATGGCGCCGAGCAAGACGCCGAGACGGCTGCCGAAGGGCCTCCGCGTGGCCGGCGCGTGGTGCCGCAGTTCGGGCTGGATCGGCGAGGGCATGGCGGCCGGATCGAACGGCGGCACCGCCGGCGCCAGCAGGCGCGCGAGCCGCCCCGCCGGCTCGCGCCAGTCCTCCATCAGCGCGTCGTAGGACACGACGACGCGCGGCAGGTCGCGGGTGTCCCGCTCGGCGGCGAGCGTGTGGCTGGCCCATAGGAGGCCGGCGAAGTTCAGCGACAGCAGGTTGCGCCGCCGCAGCGACCGGGCGACCGCGGTCGGGTCGCGCACCACCAGCACCACGCGGACCTCCGCGCCAAGCCCGGCGAGCAGGCGGCGATAGAGCGGAACCATGCGACAGATGCGCGGATCCTTGAGCACGAAACAGGCGGAGCGGCCGAAGCTGGTGCGGAGTTGCTGCCGCAGCTCCGCCAGGTAGCCCGCCCGCGCCGCATCGGCCAGCCGGGCGAGGCGCGGCGGGCGCGGGTCGAACCAGCTGCTGTCGATCTCGCGGAGGAGCCGGTCGTGGACGGCGACCAGACCCCCGGGCTCCCAGTAGCCCGCCTGGTTGCCATCGCCGCCGGCAAGGATGTCCGTCGGCGGGTCGGCACCGAGGAGCGAAACCAGCCGTGCCACCGCGGAGGTCCCGCTGCGGTGCATGCCCAGCACCAGCACGGCGAGCCGCCGCTCCGGTGCGGCGTCCGTCATGCCGGCGGCGTCTCGTCCATCATCGGGCGAGGATAGCGCGGCCGGAGGCGCCTGCGCAGCGGGCGCGCGGAACGGGGCCGGCGGTCGCCGGCCCCGTCGCTCGGGGATAACCGCCGTCGGCTCTAGAAGGTCGGCAGCGCGCGGATCTGATCGGCGGTCGAGTTGTAGGCGAGACGACCCGCCGTCGAATGGTGCATGGCCTCGAGCGGCAGGGCCACCCGGCGCTCGACCTGACCCGGCCAGGGCCCGAGGCCGACGATCGCGAACGCGCGGCGGTCGGGCATGATCTGGACGTCGGTCACCTGCCCGACCCGGACCCCGTACATGTCCGTCACCTCGGCGCCGACGAGGCCGCCGACGCTGGCGCCGGCCACCGGCGCGGCCACGACGGGGGTCGCCACCGCCGGGGCGTAGTAGACCGGCTGGGCCGGGACATAGTAGGCCGGCTGCGGGTAGTAGACCGGGCCGCTCGACGGCGGCGGTGCGTAGCTGGTCGGCGCCAGACCCGGCGAGTGCGGCGGCATGCCCTCGCCCGGGTCGTTCGAGCGCTCGCCCGAGGGCACGGCCCCTGGCCGGCTCTGCAAGGGCAGGGCGGGATTGGCGGTGGTGTTCTGGTTCGAGCCGGACACCGAAAGGACCGGGTCGAAGGCGGGGTCGGCGGCCATCGCGGGCACGCCGGCGAGCAAGGCGATCGCGGCCGTCGCCGCAGCGAACTGGATCTTCATCGTTCACCTTCGAATTCGGGACGCGCTCCGTGCGGAGCGGCGCGGACCTGCCGTCCGCAAGTACCGAACTCAACGCGGGCGGCGCGCGCCCGTTCCCACGGCGCGCGCCGGCGGTGCTAGTCTGTCCGCCACGATCCCTGCGGACCGGCCAGCGCCTTTCCCCATGCCCACACGAGTCGATCTCGCCGTCTGCGCGATCTTCAAGAACGAAGCCCGCTATCTCTCGGAGTGGCTGGAGTTCCACCATCTCGTCGGGGTCCGCCGGTTCTTTCTCTACGACAACGGGTCGACCGACGACTGGCGGGCGGCGATCGCGGACAGCGGGGTCGGCGCGCGGGTCACCGTCCTCGACTGTCCGGGACCGACCCGCCAGCTGCCGGCCTATGCCGACTGCCTCGCCCGGTTCGGCGACGCGGCGCGCTGGATCGCCTTCATCGACCTCGACGAGTTCCTCTTCGCGCCGGACGGCGACCTGCCGGCGCGGATCGAGGCCTACCGCGATCACCCGGCGGTGGCGGTGAACTGGATGGTGTTCGGCTCGTCCGGGCACGAGTTGCGGCCGCCCGGGCTGGTGACGAAGGCGTATCGCCGGCGCGCCGATGCGGCGTTCGCCATTCCGCAGCCGACCTTCCTCAAGTCTCCCGGCCTCGACCCCGACCGGCTCGAGAGCTATCACCCGATGTCGGCCCATGTGAAGGTCGTGCTGCAGCCCGCGCTGGCGCTGCGGCCGATGACGCCGCACCATTTCCGCTATCGCGACGGGCGGCTGGCGGTGACGGAAAACGGCGAGCCGTTCGACGGCCCCTGGTCGCCCCGCGTCAGCGTCGAGCGCCTGCGCATCAACCACTACTGGAGCAAGTCCCGCCAGGACCTGGTGGAGAAGGTCCGCCGCGGCTACGCCTGCGCCGGAACCGGCCCCGGCCTCGAGCTGGCCGAGGCGATCGAGCGCTTCCTCAACCAGAAGGAGGACACGACGATCCTGCCGCTGGCGCAGCGGCTCCGGCGGTGGGACGGGGGCGCGGGCGTCAGTCGGTGAGCGGACGCGCCGCCTGGACGATGGCGTCGGTCAGGGCCGCCGCGACGCAGGCATAGCCGCGGTCGTTGAGGTGGATCTGGTCCGGGTCGAGCAGGACCGGGAAGGTGAGGACGCCGCCCTCGACCCAGTGATGCATCATCTGGAACCGGCGGAACAGCCCGACGCCGTTCTCGCGCGCCACCCGGTCGGTGGCGGCCAGCACGAGACGATAGATCGGCCGGGCCAGGACCTTGGGCGCGTACTGCGGGTCCATCAGGATCATGTCGGCGCCGATGGCGCGGGTCCGCCGGATGCCCTCGCGCAGCCGGTCCTCGTAGTCGCCGAGGGCGGTGGCGCGCAGCGCCGCGTTGGCGCCCACCTGCCAGATCACCAGATCGGGCTGGAGCGCCGTCACGTCCCGGTCCCAGCGTGCCAGCATGTCGGCGACGACCTCGCCGTTGACCCCGCGGTTCATCACCCGGATCCGCGTCTCGGGCATCTCGGCCGCCAGCATCCGCTTGAGCCGGCTCGGATAGGCCATCTTGGGATCGCTGGCGCCGGCGCCGAAGGTCGAGGACGAGCCGATCGCGACGATCGTCAGCGTGCCGCCCGGCACCAGGCGCTGGGCGGTCCGCGTCAGCGGCGCGTCGAGGCGCAGGAGGTCGTCCGGCACCTCGCACTCGTCGGTGCTCCATGCCGCCGCCGGCGCCGCGGGCGCCACCAGCAGGAAGGCCGCGGCGACGAGGCGCCGCAGCCGTTCAGCGGGCCGGGGTCGCCGCCTGGACGTCGTCGATGACACGGGCGAGCAGCTCCGCGATGCAGGCATGGACATGGTCGGCATAGGCTTGCTGGTCGGCCTTGGCGCGGCCGGGGGCGCCGAAGCGGTCCTCCTCGGTCCAGGCGCGCATGACCGCATGGCGATGGAAGATCGGGCTGGCGGTCCCGGCCGCGACCCAGTTCATGTAGTCGAGATAGGGGCCGAAATCGATCAGCCGGGCGCCGATCGGGCTGAACTGCATGTCCATCAGCAGCAGGTCCACCCGTGCCCGCTTCAGCGCCTCGGCCCCCTTCAGCAGCGCCGCCCCGAACTGCTCCGGCGCGACCTCCCGGACCGCGTCGACGGTGCCGGTCTGCCAGATCACGAGTTGCGGCTCGTCGGCGGCGACGATGTCCGGCATCTCTTCGACCATCGCCTCGCTGCCCCAGCCGCGCCGTCCGTGCGCCTCGACCGTGACCGGGATTCCGAGCCGCCGCGCGAGCGCAGCGGCGAGCTTGGCCGCGTAGCTCTTGCCGGGCGCGCTCGTGCCGGCGCCGCCGGTCGAGGCCGAGCCGACGATGGTCACCCGCAGCGGCGTTCCGGCGCGCTTGGCGGCGGCCACGGCCGGCAGTTCGCCCGCCGTTTCCAGCGCCGCCTCCGGCGCCCGGCAGTCGAACTTGCCGGCGGCGGCCGGCGCCGTCGCCAGGACGGCGGCGAGAAGGAGCAGCGGAAGGAAGGGCCGGTTCATGCCGCCGGCACGACCTGCGGGCGCGGCTGGCTCGCCTTCTCCGCCGCCTTGTACCAGCCGAGGATGCCCGCCAGCAGGGTCATCAGCAGGATGCCGCCGGCCCCGACCGCCAGCTGGGTCGGGATCGAGCCGTCGAACTCCAGCAGCACGAACTCGCCGGTGAAGGAGAGGAAGATCCCGACGCAGAAGACGGCGAGGCTGTGCTGGCCGCAGATCACCAGCGGATGCGCCAGCCGCGACGACAGGATCCGCGCCTGCGGTCCGACCCAGCAGGCGGTCAGATAGGCGAGCGCCAGGAAATGCACCGTGCGCAGCGGATCGAGCGAGGTCTTGTCGACCGGGTAGAGGTGGCGCGCCAGCCATGCCGGAACGCTGCCGTCGAGCGGCGGCAGGTGCCAGGAGAGCGCGATCCAGAGCGCGAAGGCGAGGTAGGCGACGGCCAGCGGCGCCAGCCAGCGGCGCTGCCGGCCGAGCCAGTCGAGCGCGGCCGGCATCCGGGTCGCGGCGGCGCCGAGGACGAACAGCAACTGCCAGGTGAAGGGATTGAAGAACCAGCCGGCATTGCCGGGATAGTTCGGCAGGTTCCAGCCGTAGCGCCGGGCCGCGACATAGAGCAGGACCGAGGCGACGACGACCGGCAGCGGCCGCCGCAGGATGCCCCACAGCGCCAGCGGAAAGGCGGCCAGCAGCACGATGTAGAGCGGCAGAACGTCCATGTTGACCGGCCGGAACTTCAGCAGCAGCGCCTGGATCAGGGTGACGTGCGGCTCGTCCAGGAAGGTGAGGACGTTCATTTCCTCGACGAACATCTGGTTGTCGAAGCGAAGCGCCAGGAAGGCGATCTCGGCGGTAAAGGCGAGGAAGAGCATCAGGTGGGCGACGTAGATCTGCCAGACGCGCCGCAGGATGCGGGCCGAGGCAAGGACGAATCCCTGGCGCTCCATCGCGCCGCCATAGGCGATGGCCGCAGAATAGCCGGAGATGAAGACGAAGATCTCCGTCGCATCGCTGAAGCCGTAGTTCCGGTTGGTGGCCCAGGTCAGCACATTGTAGTGCATGTGGTTGAGGAAAATGAACCACAGCGCGAGCCCGCGGAAGAAATCGAGCCGGAGGTCTCGGGTGCGTGTCGGGGCGGCGTGCGCCATGTGGGGGGTCCGGCGTCGGCGTCGGACGGCAATATGACCGCGGCGACGCCGGGCGGCAATCGCGCGCCTTCCCTTTTGCCCGGTCGCGCGATGATGTAGCCTCGGGCGGCCGGTACCCTTCGGGGTTTCAAAGGGAACGCGGTGCGCTCCTCCGTGGAGCAAGACCGCGGCTGCCCCCGCAACTGTGAGCGGCGAGTGCGGGGCCCATCGATGCCACTGGCGTCCGGGTGCGGACGCTGGGAAGGCGGGCCCCGTCGCGACGACCCGCAAGCCAGGAGACCTGCCGGCGCAGGAGGTCGTTTGCGTGCGCCGCGGCGGGGTGTCCGGGGCGTCGTGGTCCGGCGGGGGTTGCCCGCCGTTCCTCGGGTTCGCAGCGATCGTTCGGAGGACGGCCCTGCCCGGGATGGTCGGCGGGGCCGGTCGGAGATCGTCATGAACCGCTCGCCCGGGCCGCGCACGGCCCTGATCGCCCTGCTTCCCACCCTGCTGCCCGCCGCCGCCGCCCAGGAGCCGGCGCGCCTGGACGCCATCGTCGTCTCGGCAAGTCGGGTCGAACTGCCCGCCGACGAGGTCGGCAGCACCGTCACCGAGATCGGCGGCGACGAACTCCGCCGCCGCGGCGTGCAGCGGCTCGAGGACATCCTCGATCTCGTGCCGGGGGCGACGGTGCGCCGCACCGGCAGCATCGGCACCCCGGCCGCCGTCTCGCTGCGCGGCCTTGCCGTGCGCAACACGCTGGTGCTCCTCGACGGGGTCGAGATCGGCGACCCCAGCCGGGCCCAGGTGACCTACGAGTTCGGAACCATCCCGGTCGACGACATCGACCGCATCGAGGTGCTGCGCGGGCCGCAATCGACCCTCTACGGCGCCGACGCCGCGGGCGGCGTCATCAACATCGTGACGCGGCGGCCGACGAAGCCGTTCGAGGGCCATGCCGGGACCGAGGTCGGAACCTGGGGCACCGCCCAGGCCAGCCTCGGCATCCGCGGCAGCCTCGGCCGTTTCACCTACGGCGCCTCGGCCTTCGGTTTCCGCACCGACGGCTTCTCGTCCTTCCCCAAGGCGCGCGGCGGCCGCGAGCGCGACGGTCACGAGACCTGGGCGGGCCGGGCGCAGTTCGGCGTCGATCTCACCGACCGGCTGCGCACCGAACTGTGGCTGTCGCAGAGCGAGGCCCGCGTCGACTACGACCAGAGCAATGCCGACCTCTTCGACCAGTACTTCACCAAGCGCGAGCGCTACGTCCGCAGCACGACGACCCTGGAGGCGTTCGACGGGCGCTGGACGAGCCAGTTCGGGCTCGCCCATTCGAGCCACCAGCGCGACTACAAGGGGCGCCAGAACGTCAGCCTCGGCGACCATTACGACGGCACCCGCACCAAGCTCGACTATCTCGGCAACGTCCGGATCGCCCCCGGCCATGCCCTCACCTTCGGGGCGGAGGGTGAGTGGGACCGGCTCGACCAGGACACGCCGGCGGTCCTGGGCAGCCCCGACTTCGCCCGCATCGACGCCCGCGCCCGTACGCTGGGCGCCTTCGCCGAGTACCGGCTGAGCCCGATCGAGGGCCTCAACCTGACGGCCGGCATGCGCCGCGACGAGCACGACCGCTTCGGCGGCGCCACCACCTGGCGCCTGACCGGCGCCTACCGCGTCGCCGCCACCGACACCAAGCTGCGTGCTAGCTACGGCACCGGCTTCGTGACCCCGTCGCTCTTCGAGCTCTTCGATCCCTGCATCGGCAACCGGTCGCTGGAGGCCGAGCGCAGCCGCGGCTGGGACGTCGGGATCGACCAGCACCTGCTCGGCCGCCGCGTCGTCGTCAGCGCGACCTGGTTCGACTCCCGGATCGACGACCAGATCCGCTTCGACTACGGCCGCCCGGCGCCCGCCGGCTGCCCCTATGCCTTCGGCGGCTACCTCAACGTCGACAAGGTCCGTTCCAGGGGGCTGGAGGGCGAGCTTCGTGCCCGGCTCGACGAGCGCCTCGACCTGCGCGGCCAGTACACCTATCAGAACGCCGAGGACGCGCGGACCGGCAAGCGCCTCAAGGACGTGCCGATCCACCAGGGCGCCATCGCTCTCGACTGGCGCTTCCTCGACCGCGCCAAGGCCGGGGCCACGGTGCGGATGCGCGGCGAGAGCGACAGCGGCTTCGGCACCGGCACCAAGGCCGGCGGCTTCGTCACCGCCGACCTCCGCCTCGACTTCGAGGTGGCGGACGGGGTCACCCTCTATGGCCGGGTCGTCAACCTCTTCGACGCCGACTTCGAGGAGGTCTACGGCTTCGCCACCCCCGGCCGCTCGGGCTATGTCGGCACTCGCGTCCGCTTCTAGGCTGGCGGCCGTCCTGGCGCTGCTGCTGCCGGCGGCGGCGGCGGCGGCGCCCCGCGTCGTCAGCATCAATCTCTGCGCCGACCAGCTCGTGCTGGCGCTGGCCGACCCCTGGCAGGTGCTGGCGGTCGGCCGGCTCGCGGCCGATCCCGCGCTGTCGGCGATGCATCGCGAGGCGGCCCGCGTGCCGGCGACCGGCGGCTCGGCCGAGGAGGTGATGCGGCTCGGCCCCGACATCGTCGTCTCCGGCGCGGCGCAGCAGCGCAAGACGAACGCCCTCCTGGTGCGCATGGGGTTCCGCGTGCTGGCGCTGGGTGCCCCCGACGATGTCGAGGGGGTGGCGGCGATGATCGGCGACGTCGCGGCGGCGCTCGAGCAGGAGGCGCGCGGCCGGCACCTCGCCGCGGCGCTGCGGGCGGACTTCCGGCCGCCGCCCGGTCCGGCCGGGGCGACGGCGCTGGTCTGGCGTCCCAACGGCTTCGTTTCCGGCAAGGGGACCCTCAGCGACGCGGCGCTGGCGGCGGCCGGGCTCGCCAACCAGGCGGCGCTGGCGGGCATCGGTGCCTGGGGTACGATGCCGCTGGAACGGCTGGTGGCCGATCCGCCCGACATCCTCGTGATCGACGACCACATGCCGACCAAGTCCTCCCGCGCCCAGGCGCTCCTCGTGCATCCGGCGCTCGCCCGGCTCGCCCCGCCGATGCGCGTCGGCCAGGTGCCGACGGCGGAATGGCTGTGCCCGGGACCGTGGATGCGGGCCGCCGTCGACCGTCTGCGCGCCCTGGCGCGGCCCTGAACCATGGCCCGCGCCAATCTGCTGGTTCCCGCGCTGGCGGCGCTGCTCGTCGCCCTCGCGCTCGCCAGCCTCGCCGTCGGCTACGTGCCGCTGCCGCCGGCCGACCTCGCCGCCGGGCTTTTCGGCGGCGGCCCCGCCGCCCCCATCGTGCAGGAAATCCGGCTGCCGCGGACGCTCCTGGCGCTGGCGGTCGGCGGCGCCCTCGGGCTCGCCGGGGCGGCGCTGCAGGGCCTGCTGCGCAACCCGCTGGCCGAGCCGGGGATCGTCGGCATCTCCGCCAGCGCCGGCCTCGGCGCCGTCGTCGCGCTCTATTTCGGGCTGGCGGCCCTGTGGCCGCCGGCGCTGCCGCTGCTCGGCATGGCCGGGGCGGGAATGGCCGCCCTTCTGGTGCTGCTGCTGGCCAGCCGCGCCGCCGGGGTGCTGGCGCTGGTCCTGGCCGGGGTCGCCGTCTCCAGTCTCGCGGTGGCGCTGACGGCACTCGCCCTCAACCTCGCGCCCAACCCCTACGCGCTCTCCGAGATGCTGTTCTGGCTCCTGGGCTCGGTGCGCGACCGCAGCCAGGACGACCTGCTCGGCGCCCTGCCCTGGATGGCGGCGGGGGCGGCGCTGCTGCTCGCCGCCGGCCGCGGCCTCGACGCCCTGACGCTCGGCGAGGAGACGGCGGCCAGCCTCGGCATCCGCCTCGGCCGGCTGCGGGCCCAGATCGTGGCCGGCACGGCGCTCGCGGTCGGCGCGGCCGTCTCGGCCGCCGGCGCGATCGGCTTCGTCGGCCTCGTCGTGCCGCACCTGCTGCGGCCGCTCTGCGGCCACCGGCCGGCACGGCTGCTGCTGCCGAGCGCGCTCGGCGGCGCGCAACTGGTGCTGGCCGCCGACATCCTGGTGCGCCTGGTGCCGACCCGCACCGAACTGCACCTCGGCGTCGTCACCGCGCTCGTCGGGGCGCCCTTCTTCCTGGCGCTCCTCTTCTCCCTGGGGCGGCGATGACGGCGCTGCGGGCCGAGGACGTCTCGGTCGTCCTCGATGGCCGCCCGGCCGTCGATCGCGTCGACCTGGAAGTGCCCCCGGGCTGCCTCCTGGCGCTGGTCGGCCCGAACGGGGCCGGCAAGACGACGCTGCTGCGGGCCATCGCCGGCGGCCTCGCCCACACCGGGCGCATCGCCGTCGCCGGCCGCGACCTCCGCCGGCTGTCGCCGCCGCAGCGGGCGCGGCTCCTGGCCTACCTGCCGCAGCGCCGCGACGTCGCCTGGGGCCTGACCGCGCGCGAGGTGGTCGCCCTCGGCCGCCTGCCGCACCTCGGCTTCGGCGGACGCGAGGGGGCGGCCGACCGCGCCGCCGTGGCGGCGGCGATGGCGGCGGCCGACGTCGCCGACCTCGCGGCCCGGCGCGTCGACCGGCTGTCCGGCGGCGAGCGCGCCCGCGTCCTCCTGGCGCGCGCGCTGGCGCAGTCGGCGCCGCTGCTGCTCGCCGACGAGCCGACGGCGGCGCTCGATCCCTTCCACCAGCTGCAGGTCATGGAGGTGCTGCGGGCGGAGGCCGAGGCGGGGCGCGCCGTCGTCGCGGTGCTCCACGACCTGGCGCTGGCCGCGCGCTTCGCCCATCGCGTCGCCCTCATCGCCGACGGGCGGCTGGCCGCCGTCGGCACCCCCGACGCCGTCCTCACCGCCGACCGGCTCGCCGCCGTCTACCGCGTCACCGCGCTCGCCGGCACCCATGAGGGCGCGCCGTGGCTGCTGCCCTGGAGCCGGGTGTAGCGGGGCGGCTACGCCGTGGCCTGGGCCGCCGCCAGGACCTCCCGGGCCACGGCCTTGGCCTCGGCCGCGGCGCGGCTGCCGGGGGCGGTCTCGATCGCCGTGCCGCCTTCGCCGAGCGCGCTGGCGAAGGCGACGCGGCTGCCGAGCCCCGCCTCGGCGAGCTTGGCGCCCTCGGCCAGGATGGCGTCGCGCATGGTCTCGTTCAGGGTCGCCCGTGGCGGCACCCGGTTGAAGACGACGAGGACGGGCCGGCCCTCGGCCTTGGCCAGCGCCAGCGTCGGCCGGGTCGCCCAGACGTCGAGCGGCGTCGGCTGCACCGGGACGACGACGAGGCGTGCCGCCCGGATGACGGACCGGGTGTCGATCTCGCCGTGCGGCGGGGTGTCGACCAGGACCAGGTCGTGGCCGGCGGCGAGCCGCCCGGCGACGGTGTCGGCGCGCCAGCCGCTCGCCGTCTCGACCGGGATCGGCGGCCAGCGCCCGGCCTGGGCCGCGCGCAGCGCTCCCCAGGCGGTCAGGCTGCCCTGCGGATCGACGTCGACCAGGGCGACCCGCCTTCCGGCCGCGGCCCAGGCTGCGGCCAGATGGGCGGTGAAGGTGGTCTTGCCGGCGCCGCCCTTCTGCTGGGCGACGGCGACGATGATGCCCGTCATGCCTCGACCTCCTCGTCCGCGGCCGCCTCGACCGCCGGGGCGGCATCGTCGGCGACCGGCGCGATCTCCAGCGGATAGCGCAGCGCGGTGCCGTAGCGGCCACCGCGGCGGCCGCGCAGCACCAGCGGCGCCCGCTTCGACGATCCGGACAGATGCACGATCCGCACCGGCTCCCAGGGCGGCGCCGGGACGACCAGCCGGCGCGCCTCGGCATCCCACATCGGCGGGCAGAGGTGGCAGAGCCAGTTGAAGGTCGCCGGCAACAGGGCGACGGGCAGCCGGTGGTGGTGGATCGCGACGTTGATCGCGAGCTGGTCGGTCATGAAGACCGACGGCAGCTGCTCCTCCGTCTGCGCGGCGAGGCCGGCCCGGTAGAGCCATTCCCAGACCGACCAGTGCGGCGCCCCGGCGGCGATGCCGTAGACACCGACGTTGAACATCGGCTTCAGCTCCATCGTTCGGGCGGTCGCCGGGCCGAAGGCGTGGCCGTACCATTCCCGGTACTTGCTCCAGACGTGTGGCGCCATCTGCGAGGCGAAGTAGGCACGGTCGAGTTCGTAGGCGCCGGCCAGTCCGCGTTCCCGCGCCGCGTCGACGATGATCGGAATGGCGGCGGCGTCCTGGATCCAGGTGTCGGCGTCGAGCCAGACATAGACGTCGTGGCCGGGAAAGAGCGTCCGCAGGTGGAGCTTGCCGTAGAGCGTGCAGAGGCCGGGCGCGGTCCGCTCCAGGACCGTGCGGGCGGGGAAGTCGAAGTCCCAGCCGGCGCGGGCGACCTCGACCCCGACCTGCGCCAGGGCCGCGCGCTCGCGCGGGTGGAGGCCGCCGTCGACGAAGCCGATCGCATACTGGGTGCGGATCCCGGAGCGGGCGAGCGAGCGCAGGAGGCCCCAGGCCAGCCGGAACTGGGCATGGTCGCAGCCGGTGACGATGATCGGGCCCTTGCTCATGCCGGACCGCTCATGCCGGGTCGCTCGCGGGGGGGATCGACCGGCTCGACCCGGAGCGGGAAGCGCAGGTTCGAGCGGAAGCGGCCGCCGGCGCGGTCGTAGACCGTCATGGTGCGCTGGCCGGCATGGCCGGAGAGCTGGAAGATGGCGATCGCCTCGTAGGGCGGCTCGGGCTCGACGAGGCGGCCGCCCTCCCAGAGCGGCCGCTCCAGGTGGCAGAGCCAGTTCCAGCGCGCCGGCAAGGGCAGCACCGGCAGGCGCCGGTAGCGGATCGCGAGGTTGAGGGCCAGCGAGGACAGGGTGTGCGGCGTCTCGCCCAGGGTGCCGCCGCGGCGCACGGCCGCCGCCCGGGCCTCCTGCCACGCCGCCCAGTGCGGCGCGTCGGCGGCCAGCGAGAAGACGCCGATGTCGAGCGCCGGCCGTAGCCAGGACCGGCGCACCGCCTCGGGTCCGAAGATGCGCGCGAGCGCCGTGCGGTGGACGTGCCACGGCGAATGCTCGCTGGCGAGCGCCCGGTAGGCGCGGTCGATCGGGTAGGCGGCGACGATCGCGCCGTCGGCGGCGGCGTCGCGCATGACCGCGATGGCGCGCCGTTCCTGGACCCAGACGACGGGGGCCAGCCAGGTGACGACGCCAGTCGGCCGGCCCAGCAGTTCGGGCAGGACCGGCAGGCACGCGTCCCAGGGGGCCGGTCCCTCGGCGAAGCCGGCTTCGACCGTCTCGACCGGCAGCGTCCCGGCGAGGTCGCGGACGGCGCGGGCGGCGTCCGGACCGGGCACCAGTACATGCACGCGCGGCAGGCGGGCGCCGCCGGCCGCCGCCAGCGACCGCAGCAGGCTGGCCAGCAGGGCGCCGTCCGGGGGGCTCCAGGCGGTGACGATCATCCAGGACGGCCCGTATGCGGGGGGGCTGGCGGGCTCAGGCGCCGCGGACGACGAAGCCCGGGTTGAGGAAGTCGGGCTTGCCGTAGCGGAACGGGCTGCCGTCCAGCATCGTCATGCGGCCGCCCGCGGCCTCGACCACCGCCTGGCCGGCGGCGGTGTCCCATTCCGAGGTCGGACCGAGGCGCGGATAGAGATCGGCCACGCCCTCGGCGACCCGGCAGAACTTGAGCGCGCTGCCGGCGACCCGGCGTTCGGCGACCCGGGCGTCCGCGAGGTAGGCGTCGAGCGCGGCATTGTCGGCATGGCTGCGGCTGGTCATGACCACGACCCCGTCGGCGGGCGCCGGCCGGCAGCGGATCGGGATGGGCGCGCCGCCGCCGCGCCGCAGGGTCGCGCCGGCGCCGACGGCGCCCGCGTAGGTCTCGCCCTGGACCGGAATGTGGATCACGCCGGCGACCGGCCGGCCGTCGTCGACCAGCGCGATGTTCACCGTGAACTCGCCGTTGCGCTTGATGAACTCCTTGGTGCCGTCGAGCGGATCGACCAGCCAGAAGCGGTGGGCGCCGGCCGCCGCCGGTCCCGCCGTCTCGACCGTCTCCTCCGAGACGACGGGAATGTCCGGGGTGAGCGCCTGCAGGGCCGCGACGATCAGCCGGTCGGCGAGTTCGTCGGCGATGGTGAGCGGCGACGCGTCGGCCTTGGCGCGGACGCCGTGGTCGCCGTTGTAGACGCCGAGGATCGCCTCGCCGGCCTGTTCGGCGATGGCGCGGAGCGCCGGCAGCAGGGCGGCGGCATCCACCGCCGCCCGCTCGGGGCTGCGACCGGCGCTCAAGCGGCCTGCTTCGCGGTCTGCAGGATCGACCAGATGCGCTGCGGCGTCGCCGGCATGTCGACATGCGTCACGCCGAGGTGGCGCAGGGCATTGACGATGGCGTTGATGACCGCCGGCGGCGCGCCGATGGCACCCGCCTCGCCCGAGCCCTTGACGCCGAGCGGGTTGTTGCGGCAGGGCACGACGTTCCAGGCGAACTCGACCATCGGCAGGTTGTCGGCCCGCGGCAGCGCATAGTCCATCAGCGAGCCGGAGACGAGCTGGCCCGAGTCGCGGTCGAAGACGGTCGCCTCGTAGAGCGCCTGGCCGACGCCCTGGGCGATGCCGCCATGCACTTGGCCGGCCAGCATCATCGGGTTCACGACGCGCCCGAAATCGTCGACCACGGTGTAGCGGACGATCTCGACCTCGCCGGTGTCGCCGTCGATCTCGAGCTCGCAGACATGGCAGCCGTTGGGGAAGGTGGCCCCGGCCGGCGCGAAGTGGGCCACCTCCGAGAGTCCGGGTTCGATCTCGCCGCCGAGCGCCTCCGGATCGAAGGCCGCCTGCACCACCTCCTGGATGGCGACCTTGCGGTCGGTGCCGGCGATCTGGAAGACGCCGTCCTTGAACTCGACGTCGGCGGCGGCCGTCTCCATCATGTGGGCGGCGACCTTCTTCGCCTTCTCGATCACCTTCTCGACCGCCTTCTGCACGGCCGAGCCGCCGACCGGCAGCGCCCGCGAGCCGCCGGTGCCGCGGCCGAAATAGACGACGTCCGAATCGCCCTGGAGGACGCGTACGTTCTCGAACGGCACCGAGAAGGCGTCGGCGACGATCTGGGCATAGGCCGTCTCGTGGCCCTGGCCGTTCGACTGGTTGCCGACCAGCACGGTGACGCTGCCCGAAGGATCGAAGCGCACGGTCGCGGCCTCGTCCTCGCCGCCGCCGCACTGCTCGATGTAGGTCGAGAGCCCGATGCCGCGCAGCTTGCCGGCCTTGGCCGATGCCGCCCGCCGCGCCTCGAAGCCGTCCCAGTCGGCCATCCGCAGCGCATCCTCGAGATTCTGCCGGAACTCGCCCGAATCGTAGGTGATGCCGAGCGCCGTCTTGAACGGCATCAGGCTGCCGGGGATGAAGTTGCGGCGCCGGATCTCGGCCGGGCTCAGCCCCAGCGCGTCGGCGGCGAGGTCGGCCAGCCGCTCGACGAGATAGGCCGCCTCCGGCCGGCCGGCGCCGCGATAGGCGTCGATCGGCGTCGTGTGCGTGAACAAGCCCTTCACCCGGACCTGGATCGCGGGGGTCGTGTAGACGCCGGCCAGCATGCCGGTGCCGGCGAGCGTCGGGATGAAGGGCGCGAAGTTCGAGAGATAGGCGCCGAGATTGGCGCGGGTCTCGACCCTGAGGCCGAGGAAGCGGCCCTCGGCGTCGAGCGCGAGGTCGGCGCGGGTGACGTTGTCGCGGCCCTGCGTGTCGGACAGGAACGCCTCCTGGCGCTCGGCGATCCACTTGACCGGCCGGCCGACCTTCTTCGCCGCCCAGGCGACGAGGACGTGCTCGGGATAGAGGAAGATCTTCATCCCGAAGCCGCCGCCGACGTCCTGGGTGACGACGCGGACCCGATGCTCGGGCACCTTGAAGATGGTCCCGGCGAGCTGCGAGCGGATGAGGTGCGGCCCCTGCGAGGAGGTGTAGAGGACGAACCGTCCGTCGCCCTTCTGGAAGTCGCCGATCGCCCCGCGCGGCTCCATCGAGTTGACGACGAGCCGGTTGTTGACGAGCTCGATCGAGACCGTCCGGTGGGCCTTGGCGAAGGCCTCGGCGACGCCGGCCTCGTCGCCCTGCGCCCAGTCGAAGCAGAGATTGCCGGCGGCCTCGTCCCAGACCTGCGGCTGCCCCGGGTCGCCGGCGGTGGCGGTGTCGGTCGCCGCCGGCAGGGGGTCGTAGTCGATCTCGACCAGCTCCGCCGCGTCGCGCGCCTGGGCCATGGTCTCGGCGATGACGAGCACGACGGCGTCGCCGACGTGCCGCACCTTGCCCTCGGCCAGGGCCGGCCGCGGCGGCGAGACCGAGGGGCTGCCGTCGACGTTGGTGAGCGGCGTCAGGCAGGGCAGGTCGCCGATGCCGTCGGCCCGCAGGTCGGCGGCGGTGAAGACGCCGAGGACGCCGGGCGCCGCCTTCGCGGCGGCGGTGTCGATGCTGCGGATCGCGGCATGGGCGTGCGGGCTGCGCAGGATGTGGGCCACCGTCTGGCGGGGCAGGCTGAGGTCGTCGGTGTAGCGGCCGTTGCCGGTCAGGAGCCGCAGATCCTCGACGCGCCTGACCGCCTGACCCATGCCGAACTGACCCATGTGCCGTTCTCCCTCGACCGTCATGCAGGATTGGACTGCGCCGGAGCACGCGCCCGAAGCCCGGGATGATAGGGTGCGCCCGCCCGCCCGCCAACCGCTTCGCGGCGTCCGGACGCGCTTTGCGCGCAGTGCGCGGTCGCGTTGCGCCGGCCGGATCGAGTTGATATGACGGAACCCGCGTGTCGGCAGGGGCGGGCGGCCCACGCCGGAGTCGAGTTGGTGGGGGGCGTCGACCGTCTTTGTGGGGGAAGACGCCATGAGTACGAGTGCCATTCCCGAGCGGCGGCTGCGTCCGGGCGACCCGGCGCCCTGGTTCATGGCGCCGACGCATTCCAATCCGCGCTTCAGTTTCGACACCATGGCGGGACGGTTCGTCGTCGTCAGTTTCGTCGGCCGTGCCGAGAGTCCGGCCGGCCGGGCGCTGCGCGACTTCCTCGCCCGGCACCGCGACCGGTTCGACGACGCCAACGTCGCGATCTTCGGCGTGACCGGAGATCCGACCGACCTGACTGAGAAGCGGCTGGTCGAACAGGTCCCGGGCGTCCGCTGGTTCGCCGACGCCGACGGCGACATCGCGCGCCAGTTCAAGGCGGCGCGGGGCGACGACCCGACGGACGTCTACCCGCAGACGATCGTCCTCGACCCGGCCCTGCGGACCCTCGTCTGGGCCTCGCTCGCCGAGCCCGACCAGCACGCCCGGGCGCTGCTCGCCGTGCTCGACCGGCTGCCACGCATCGCGGAGGACCGCTGGTCGCCGGGGGTTGCCCCGGTCCTGATCCTGCCCCGTGTCTTCGAGCCCGCCTTCTGCCGCCGCCTCATCGACTATTACGAGGCGAACGGCGGCTTCGCGTCGGGGCACATGACCTCGCGGGACGGCAAGTCGGTCGGCGTCCTCGACCGCTCGCGCAAGCGCCGCACCGACTGCATGATCACCGACGAGCCGCTGAAGGACGGCATCCAGGGGCGCCTCTATCACCGGCTCATCCCGATGATCCAGCGCGCCTTCCAATTCAACGCCACCCGCATCGAGCGCTACATCGTGGCGCGCTACGACGGCGCCGACCGCGGGTTCTTCTTCCCGCACCGCGACAACACCTCGCCGGCGACCAAGCACCGCCGCTTCGCGGTCACCATCAACCTCAACGCCGAGGAGTACGAGGGCGGCGACCTGCGTTTCCCGGAGTTCGGCCGCCGCACCTATCGCGCGCCGACCGGCGGGGCGGTGGTGTTCTCCTGTTCGCTGACGCACGAGGCGCTGCCGGTGACCCGGGGCGTCCGCTACGCCACCCTGCCATTCCTCTACGACGAGGCCGCCGCCGAGATCCGCGCCGCGACCCGGCACCTCGTGGTGCCGGTGCCGAACGAGGGCGAGGATCAGCCGATCGCGGCCGAGGAATAGCGGCCCGCCGCGGCCGGGGCGGCGATCCGGACGAGGTCGCGCTTGCCGAGGAACAGGAGCATCCGCAGGACCTCGGCGCGGCGCTGGCCGGGGAAGGCGGCGAGCAGGTCGCGCACGGGCTGGTCCGGCCGTCGGGCGATCGCCGCCAGCAGCGCCTCGAAGCGGTCCGCGGCCGGCAGGTGCGCGAAGGCGTAGCGGAAGGAACCGGCCTCCCGGCAGGCCGCGACGACCGCGGCGGCGTCGGCGTTCGTCAGGCGGACCCGGTCGTCCTCGCCGACCATGCGGGTCGGGAAGGAGCGGAAGAGGTCGAGCGGATCGGGCGGGGCGATGGCGAAGGGCTCGGCGGTGGGTGGCCGGGTCGCCGGAGCGGCAGCGCGGATTTCGGCGAGGCCGGTCCAGAGCTGGCGCCAGTGCTGCATCACGGCCGGCCAGTCGAACAGGGCCCGCGCCCGTTCGACGCCGGCCGCGCCCATCTCGCGGCGGCGCTCGGGATCGGCGGCGAGGCCGCGGATCGCCGCGGCCGCGGCGCGGATGTCGACCGAAACCATCTGCCCCATGACCGCGCAGAACCGGTCGTAGTCGACGGCCTCGCCGAGATAGCTGCGCTGGGCCCCGCGGGCCGCCGGCGGCGGCGCCATCATGGTCGGGATGCGGAAGCCCTCGATACCGTCCCGCACCGTGTCGCGGTAGCCGTCCCAGTCGGTGACGACGACCGGCAGGCCCGCCGCCATCGCCTCGACCGGTGCCAGGCCGAAGGTCTCCTGGATGCTGTCGGCGAGCGACAGGAAGATGTCGGCGCCGGAGAGCGCGGAGCGCCGCTCGTCGTTGTCGGGGTTCTCGACGAAGGTGGTGCGCACGGCGTCGGAGACGTCGTCCGCCAGCCCCTGGAACGCCTGGCGGATCGAGCCGGTGGCGAACTGTCCCGCGAGCACGAACTCGAGCGGCCGGCCGAGCGCCCGGGCCGCCTCGCCGACGGCGGTGAACATCGCGAACGGGTGCGCCTTGGCATGCATGCTGAGGCGGCCGAAGAAGAGGACCACCACCGCGTCCGCGGCGATGCCGTGGCGGGCCCGCCACGCCGCCCGCCGCTCCGGGTCGCCGGCCAGCCGCGGCGCGTCGATGCCGAGCGGAATGATCGGGCGGGCGGGGCGCGGAACCGGCGACGGCAGGCCGGCCCGCGCCAGGGCCTCGTCGGCCGCGTCGAGCAGGCGGTCGACGACCGCGCGCGCCGCCCGCGAGGTGCAGACGAGCGCGTCCCACGGCTGCAGGGGCGCCAGGGCGTAGCGCTGGATCTCGCCCCACGACTCGCGGCTGGACAGGCTGTGGGTCAGGCCGATCAGGCTGTAGGCCCGGGGATCGCGACGGTGGCGCGCCTCGCGCTCGATCGCCGGGTCCTGCATCAGGACGGCGCCGCACTGGGCCAGCATGTCGCGCGACCGCGGCCCGATCCCGCGCGCCAGTTCGGGCCGGCCGGTGATCTCGCCGATCAGTGCCTTCATGTCCTCGTAGGTCGCCTGGTCGCGCACGTAGCCGGTGATCGTCCGGCCCGGGTGGTTGCGCACGTAGGCTTCGAAGAAGGTCTGCGTCGCGACCGTCAGGCCGACGATCAGCGGCCGCCCGGCCATCAGGTCGCGCGAACTGTAGCGGATCGCGGGCAGGGGGGCGGTGTCGGCGGCGGTCGGCATCGAGGCTCCGGGCGGGAGAGGCGGTGGCGGGCGGGGCGAGCCGGGCCGGCCTAGCGGCCGTCCATCGACCCCATGACGAGGTAGAGGGCCTTCACCTCGCGGCGCGGGATCGCGTACTCGCACGGCGGGTTGTACTGGCGCACGACATAGGCGTCGACCTCCGCGCGGACGAGGCGCTTCACCAGGGCGGTGTCGTCGGTCTTGACGATGACGACGTGGCTGAGGCGTTTCGGCGGCCGGGTCGGGTGGACGTAGAGCATGTCCCCCTGCTCGTACTTGGGCTCCATGCTGTCGTTGACGACGTACATCGCGAAGGCGCCGTTGACCTCGCGCAGCGCGTCGGGCCGGTCGATCCACTCGATCGGGTCGAAATCGATGCGCTGGCCGTCGGGCCCGGCCTGGGCGCTGCCATAGACCGGCAGGCGGCGCGTGCGGTCGAACTGCACCACGGGCGCGGCCTGGCGTGGGCGTGCCACCGGCGCCGGCGGCGGCGCCGCGACGGGCTCGACGCCGACCAGTTCCGGGGTGGTGCCGGCCAGCGCCAGAACGCGCGCCGGCGCGATGCCGCGCCCGGCCAGCATGCCCGCCACCCGGCGCATCAGGTCGACCGGCAGGTATGGCTTCTTGAAGCGGTCCTCGTAGTGCTGGTAGCCGGTCAGCGACATGCCGAGGGCATCTGCGGCCTGTCGCATCGACAGCCCCGCCTCCTCGCGCAGGGCCTTCAGGCCCCGGGCCGCGTCCGATGGCTCGACCATGGCCGGACCAATACCGCATAATTCGATTCAACGACACCCCCTCTTGTCCGATTAAACGCATAATACGTAACGTGGCCGCCGCAGCTTCCGCGAGACGAGGGAGGACGACATGGCGGCGCGCAGGGGACGGGACGAGGGGGTGGAGCCGTGGCCGCCGAGCCGGGAGGCCCTGGCGGCGGCCTTTGCCGGCGGCCAGACGCTGGCCATGGTCGGTCGTCGCCACGGACGTTCCCCGGCCTCGGTGTCGCTGCTCGCCGCGCGCTACGGCCTGGCGACGGCTCGCGCCGCCGGCCGCCTCGCCCGGCCACGACCGGCCGCCGCGCCCGACCGGGCGTGGCCGCCGTCGGATGCCGTCATCGGTGAACTGGCGGCGGCCGGCGTCGGCGACGGGCGGGCGGCTGCCCTGTTCAGCGTCCATCCCTCCACCTACCGGGCGTGGCGCCGCCGCCTGCGCGACCGCACCGCCGGCTGCGAGCCGGCCGAGGTCCCGGGCGGCGACGGGCCGTCCTACGGCCACGACCCGGCCGCGCGCTGGCCGGCCTGGGCCCGGTTCGCGGACGACGCGCGGGCCACCGACGCCGACCGCACCGGTCGCGTCGTCCGGCCGCCCACCATCGTCGAAGGCGCCAGTTCCCTGGCTGCCGTCGCGGGCTGACGGCAGTGGCCCGTCGCGGCCGGCCGCGCGATCCGGACGCCAAGCGCCGACGGCGCACCACCCGCGCCGCACGCGCTGCGGACGGCGCCGGCCCGACGCCCGAACTGCTGGCGCACCGCCGGCGGGTGGCCGGCGACCCGGCGGTCGCGATCGACTTCCCGCTCGATGTGCTGGCGGCCCGGCTGCGGCGCGACGCGGCGAGCGGCCTGGCACCGCCGCTGGTCGAGGCCGGCTGGCGCTTCGCCCGCCTCGCCTGGACGCTCGGCCGCGCCCCGGTGCCCCTGCCGCCGCGCTTCTGGGCCGAGCGGCTGCCGCGCGAGGCGGAACCCTCCGCGCATACGGAGGCGGAGCGGGAGGCCGCTGCCGTCCGCCGCCGCGCGCTCTACCGCGCGGCACGGCTGGCCCTCGCGGCGGCCGGCCCGGCCGCCGCCCGCGCGGTCGACGCGGCGGCGGTCGCGCTCGAGATGCCGGCCGACGCCGCCCGCCTCGCCGCCCTGCGCGCGGGGCTGCGGGAACTGGCCCGCCATTTCCGTCTCGGGCCGAACTAAAAATGCGGTAACCCGGCTACCGCATAACCGCCCAGCGGTGTACCAAAAAGCACGATCGGCGCGGTGCCCTGGAAGACGGGTTCCGCACCGAATGCATTTCGGGGCCAGTCGAGGGGAGGGGCGATGCCGGCGATCGATCGTGCCGCCGCGGCGCATCGCCGGGCGCTGGCGCTGGCGCTGCGGACCGACGGCGTCGACTACGGCCGCATCGCGGCGGCGCCCGATCCGGACGGTGCGGGGTCGCTGTTCCCGAGCGTCGGCGCCGCCCGTCGCGCCGTCGCCCGCGCGCTCCGCGAAGCGGCCGACGATCCCGCGACCGAGCGTCGGCTGCAGGCGTTGCGCCTCGATCGCGCGCTGGCCGGCGCCTGGAGCAAGGCCCAGGCCGGCGACGGGCCGGCGATCGACCGCATCCTTGCCATCGAGGCCCGCCGGTCGCGCCTGCTGGCGCTCGACCTGCCCGAGGCGCCGCCGGCGGACGACGGCGCCGCGGTGCGCGAGGCCGCGGCCGAGGTCGCGCGCCGGCTGCAGCGACTGGCGGCGCTCCTGGCGGGACCGGCGGCCGACGCGCGGCCGGCGACGGAACCCTGCGGCCGCTGCGCCGCGACCTTGCCGGTGGAGGCGTCGGCATGACCCGTTCGCTTGCCGCCGAGCTGGCGATCCGCCCGGACCTCCGCCGGTCGTTCCTCGATGGCCTGTCGCCGGCGGCGCGCGCCCATCTGCTGCACGAGTGGCGCTTCTGGGCGCGGCCGATGCAACTGCCGCCGCCGCCGCCCTGGCGGGTCTGGTTCATCCAGGCCGGCCGTGGCGCCGGCAAGACGCGGGCGGCCGCCGAGTTCGTCCGCGCCGAGGCCGAATCCGGCCGGGCGCGCCGCATCGCCATCGTCGGCGAGACCGCGGCCGACGTCCGCGACGTCATGGTCGAGGGCCCGTCCGGCATCCTCGCCGTGTCGCCGCCCGGCGCGCGGCCGCGCTGGCAGCCGTCGCTGCGCCGGCTGACCTGGTCCAACGGCGCCGTCGCCACCACCTTCGCCGCCGTCGACCCCGAGCAGCTGCGCGGCCCCGAGCACGACCTCGCCTGGGCCGACGAAGTCGCCAAGTGGCCGGACGAGGAGGCCTGGCACAACCTGATGATGGGCCTGCGCCTCGGCGAGGCGCGCTGCATCGCGACCTCGACGCCGCGGCCGCGCGCCTGGCTCCGCCGGCTGCTCGCCGATTCGGGGACGGTCGTCACCCGCGGCGCCACCGCCGACAATGCCGCCAACCTGGCGCCGCAGGCGCTGACCGACCTCGAGCGCCGCTATGGCGGCACCCGCCTTGGCCGCCAGGAGCTGGCGGGCGAGTTCCTGGAGGAAGTGCCGGGCGCCCTCTGGCAGCGCGCCATGTTCGAGCGCGAGGGCTTCCGCGCGGTACCGCCGGATGCGCCGGCGCAGGTCGTGGTCGCGGTCGATCCCGCCGTCACCGCCGGCGAGGACAGCGCGGAGACCGGCATCGTCGCTGCGGCCCGCGACCGCGCCGGCCGCTTCTTCGTCCTCGCCGACGCCAGCGCCCGGCTGTCGCCCGACGGCTGGGCGCGCCGCGCGGTCGCGGCCTACGACCGGCTCGGCGCCGACCGCCTGATCGGCGAGGCCAACAACGGCGGCGACATGGTCGAGGCGGTGCTGCGCCGCGCCGCCGAGGCGATGGCGGCGGCCGGCCTGCGGCGGACTGCCGAGCTCGCCTACCGCCGCGTCACCGCCAGCCGCGGCAAGCAGGCCCGGGCCGAGCCGGTGGCCGCCCTCTACGAGCAGGGCCGCGTCCACCATGCCGGCCGCTTCGACGCATTGGAGGATCAGATGTGCGCTTACGTTCCGGGCGGCGACGGACCGTCGCCCGACCGCGTCGACGCGCTGGTCTGGGCGCTGTCGGCACTCGCCGACCGGCCGAACGCGCCGCTGGTCGCCCCCATCCTGGTCGGGGGCGGCGATGGCCGGCGCTGACCTCGCCGAGATCGGCCGCTCCGGCCTGCGCGCCTGGTCGGGCCTGGTGCGGGAGGAGTTCCTGCCGGAACTGCAGGGCCGGCGCGGCGTCGCCGTCTACCGCGAGATGGCGGCCAACGACCCGGTGGTCGGCGCCGTCCTCTTCGCCGTCGAGATGACCCTGCGCGGCGTGCCTTGGACCGTGGCGCCGGCCGGCCCCGGTCAGGCCGCGGCCGAGGGCGCGCGGTTCCTGGAGTCCGTGCGCGACGACATGAGCCACGGCTTCGAGGACTTCCTGGTCGAAGTGCTGGGAATGCTGGTCCATGGCTGGGCCTGGTTCGAGATCGTGTGGAAGCGGCGCCCGGCGCCGGACGGCCGCATCGGCGTCCGCAAGCTGGCCCTGCGCGGCCAGGACACGGCGCTGCGCTGGGAGTTCGACCCTGCCGGCGGCATCCGCGGCCTGTGGCAGGCGCCGTCGCCGGACGCGCCGCAGCCGGTCTTCATCCCGATCGCCAAGTCGCTGCTCTTCCGCACCACCGCCGCCAAGGGCAACCCCGAGGGGCGCTCGATCCTGCGCAACGCCTATCGTCCCTGGTACTTCAAGAAGCGGCTCGAGGAGGGCGAGGCGATCGGCTACTGGCGGGCCCTGGGCGGCCTGCCGGTCGCCCGCATCCCAGCCCGCTTCATGGCGGCCGGCGCCTCGGCCGAGGAGCGCGCGCTCTTCCACGACTTCCAGCGCATCGTCCGCGACACCCAGGTCGACGAGCGCGCCGGGCTGGTCCTGCCGTCCGACCGCGACGAGCACGGCCATCCCTATTTCGAGTTCGGCCTGCTGGGCGCGGCCGGCGGCCAGTCGGTGCCGCTGCGCGAGGCGATCGTCGACCGCGCGCGCGAGATCGCGATGACCGTGCTGGCCGACTTCATCCTGCTCGGGCGCGACGGCGCCGGGTCCTATGCGCTGGCCCGCGACAAGAGCGACCGCTTCGAGACGGCGGTCGCGGCTTG
The DNA here is from genome assembly GCF_041913585.1 of Allostella sp. Lineage (NCBI taxonomy): Bacteria > Pseudomonadati > Pseudomonadota > Alphaproteobacteria > Rhodospirillales > Allostellaceae > Allostella > Allostella sp. The sequence continues at coordinate 12,816 of NZ_JAYSFE010000014.1, read as the reverse complement.
GCTCGGCGCCATCGCCGGCACCCTCAACCGCCATCTCGTGCCGCGGCTGTGGCGCATCAACGCCCTCGATCCCGCCGCCATGCCGCGCTTCGTGCCGGGCCGCGTCGGCCGGGTGGACGCCGCGACGCTGGCCGGCCTCGTCGAGCGGTTGGCCGCCGCCGGCGTGCCGCTCTTCCCGGACGACGGGCTCGCCCGCTTCCTCCGGGCCGCCGCCGGCCTGCCGCCACCCCCCGATTCCGCACCGGAGACCGCGCGATGATCGACCATCCCTTCCGTCTCACCCTGCCGATCGCCAAGGCGGACGGCGCGCTGCGCACCGTCTGGGGCTGGGCCAGCGTCTCCGTCGAGGACGGCAGCCCCCTGGTCGACGCCGAGGGGGACACGATCGCAACCGACGAGCTCGTCCGCGCCGCCCACGCATTCATGGCGCATTCCCGCCGCGGGGCGGCCGGACATGCCGACGGCGGGGGCGACGCTCCCGCCGTCGGCACCGTCGTCGAGAGCCTGGTGGTGACGCCGGCGATCCGCGAGGCGCTGGCGATCGGCGACGGCCGCGAGGGCTGGTTCGTCGGCATCCGCATCGCCGACGACGCCGTCTGGGCGGCCGTGCTGGCGGGCGAGCTGTCCGCGCTGTCGATCGGCGGCGTCGCCCGCCGCCTGCCGGCCTGAGGGGAGGCTGCCATGACCCATCGCCTCGTCGACCTCGTGGTGACCGAGATCAGCCTGTGCCGCCACGGCGTCAATCCGGCCGCCCGCATCCTCCTCGTCAAGAGCGCCGACCCCGTACCCGACCCCGTATCCGATCCGGCGCCCGACCCGGCGCCCGACCCGGCGCCCGATCCGGTGGCCGATCCGGTGGCCGAGGCCATCGCCAAGGCGGTCGCGGCGCGAGAGGCCGAGATCGCCCTGCTCAAGGCCGAGCGCCTGCGCGGGCAGCGCCTCGCCAAGGCGGCCGCCTGGGGGGCGCTCGGCGTCGCCCCGGACGCCTATGCCGACCATGCGGCGACGATCGCGGCCCCGGCGCTCGCCTGGCTCGACCAGGTGCTCGACCGGGCGGCCGCCGCGGTGACCGAGGCCGACCTCTGGGGCGAGCGCGGCCGCGCCGCCGTGCCGCCGCCCGAGGCTGCGATCGTTCGCCGGGCGCGCGCCGCCCGCGGCCCTGCCGCCTGATCCGATCCGATCTCCCTCCAGCCCGAAGGACCTTCCCATGCCCGTCCTCGCGTTGCCGGCCGCGGCCGGCGACTGGCTCAAGCACGAGTCCGATCCGCGCTACGTGCGCGACCCGGCGACGATCGCCTCCACCGGCAGCGCCCGCATCGTGCCGTCGGGCACGGTGCTGGGCCGGATCGCGCTGACGACGCCGGCCGCGGGCACGGCCGCCGGCGGCAACATCGGCAACGGCGCCCTCGGCACCGTCGCCGTCGGCCCGGGCGCCGAGCCCGGCGTGTACCGGCTGGAGCTGTTCCAGGCGGCCGCCAACGGCGGTGCGTTCGCGGTGACCGGCCCCGACGGCCGGCTCGTCGGCATCGGCCGCGTCGGCGTCGCCTTCGCCGGCGGCGGCCTCGCCTTCACCCTCGCCGACGGCGCCAGCGACTTCGCCGCCGGCGACGCCTTCGCGATCACCGTGGCCGCCGGTTCCGGCAAGCTGGTCGAGCTCGATCCCGCGGGCGCGCTGGGTACGGCCGTCCCGGCTGCCGTGCTGGTCGACCCGGTCGCCGTGCCGGCCGCGGGCGACGCCCTGGCGCTGGTGCTGGCGCGCGGGCCGGCGCTCGTCCGCGCCGACGGCCTCGCCTGGCCGGAGAGCTACGAGGCCGACGACATCGCCGCCGGCCTCGCCCGGCTCGCCCACCTCGGCATCGTCGCCCGCACCGGCGCCTGAGCTCCCCTTTCCGACCGGAGATCCCGACATGACCGTCGTCACCAACCCGTTCGACACCGGCGGCTTCTCGCTGGCCGAGCTGACCGAGGCGATCAACCTGCTGCCCAACCGCTACGGCCGGGTGGGCCAGCTCGGCATCTTCCGCGACGAGGGCGTGACCCAGCGCCAGATCGTGCTGGAGGAAGCGGACGGCACCCTCAACCTGCTGCCCTCGGTGCCGCCCGGCGGCCCGCCGACGCTGGCGAACCGGACCCAGCGCCGGCAGCGCGGCTTCGTCGTCCCGCACATCCCGCACGACGACGTCATCCTGCCCCAGGACATCCAGGGCATCCGCGCCTTCGGCGCCACCGACGCCGCCGACCCGCTGGCCCAGCTCATGGAGCGGCGGCTCGCCCGGATGCGCATGAAGCATGCCCAGACGCTCGAGTTCATGCGCGTCAACGCGCTCCGCGGCCAGCTTCGCGACGGCGCCGGCGCCGTCCTCTACGACTGGCACGCCGAGTTCGGCATCACCCAGAAGACGGTCGACTTCGCGCTCGGCACCACCGGCACCGAGGTCGCCGAGAAGTGCCGCGAGGTGCTGCGGCACATGGAGACGAACCTGCGCGGCGAGACGATGACGGGCGTCCATGTCCTGGTCAGCCCTGCCTTCTGGGACAAGCTCGTCAAGCACGGCTCGGTCAAGGACGCCTACCGCTACTTCGCCGCGACCCAGGGCGGCCAGCCGCTGCGCGACGACCTGCGGCGCGGCTTCCCCTTCGCCGGGATCGTCTTCGAGGAATATGGCGGCACCGTCACGCTCGCCGGCGGCGCGGCCGAGCCGCTGGTCCCGGCGGGCGACGGCATCGCCGTGCCGCTCGGCACCGCCGACGCCTTCGTCACCTACTTCGCCCCGGCCAACCTGATCGAGGCCGCCAACACCATCGGCCTGCCGCTCTACGCCCGCCAGATCGGCCGCCCGGACGGCCGCGGCGTCGACCTGATGACCGAGAGCAACCCCCTCCCGGTCGTCCGCCGGCCCGCGCTCGCGGTCCGCGTCCACACCTCGAACTGAGCCATGGCGCTCCTGGTCGAGAGCGGTGCCGGCGTCGCCGGCGCCGAGAGCTATCTCGCGCCGGCCGACGCGGACGCCCACCATGCGGCGTTCGGCTGGGCCGGCTGGGCCGCCGCCTCGATCCAGGCGCGCGAGGCGGCGCTGCGTCGGGCGACGGCGGCGATCGACGGCCTCTTCGCGGGACGCTGGCGGGGCGACAAGGCGGTGCCCTGGACGGTCAACGTCCTCGCCTGGCCGCGCCGCGGCGTCGCCGACGACGCGGGTCCGATCGTCGCCGCCGATGCCATCCCCCATGGGCTGAAGGTCGCGGTCGCCGAGGCCGCCCGGCTCGAGCTGGAGCAGCCGGGCGCGCTCGCCGAGGCGGGGCGGCGGTTGCGCCGCTTCGCCCTCGGCCCGCTCGCGGTCGAGATGGCCGACGGCGGCGATGCCGCGGGGGTGCCGCCGGCGGTGGCGCTGCCGCTGGCGCCGCTGCTGCGCCCGACGGCGCCGGCGCCGCGGCTGGCGTCGGCATCGCCGGCGGGCGCCGCGGCGTTCCGGGTCGGAATGCACGACGGGGGCCGGCCGTGACGGGCCTGGGGACGCTGGTCCGGGGCCAGGTGCTGGCCATTCTCGCCCGGCACGGCCGTCCGGTCACGCTGGCCCGGCGCACCGGCGCCTTCGACGCGGCCGCGCAGGCGGCCGCGTCCGGCGCGGTCGCCTGCACCGTGCCGGCGCGGGTGCTGCGCCGCCGCGGCCGCGCTGCCGAGATCCAGGTCCATCTCGCCGACGCCAGCCTGGCGGCGGCCGGCTTCCCGGGGGCGCCGCGGCCGGACGACATCCTGACCATCGACGGGGAGGACTGGCCGGTGACCGTGGTCGAGAGCTTCGGTGCCGGCGACGCCACCGCCTTTCACCGGCTGCGGGTCGTGCGATGAGCGCCGGCTTCCGGGCGGCGCTCGACCGCATGGCGGCGGTGGTGGAGGGGCTCGCGTCCGAGGCTGGCGAGCGGGCGGCGGTCGCCGCCCGCGACGCGGCGGCGGCCCGCTCGCCGGTTCGCACGGGCCGGCTGCGCGACGGCTGGCGGCTCGAACCCGCCGCCGATGGCACCGTCCGCGTCGTCAACGCCGTGCCCTATGCCGCCGCCGTCGAGTATGGCGATCGCCACCGGCCCGGACAGCCCATGGCGCGCCCGGCCGTCCTGGCGGCGGCGTCGGCCGTGGTGCCGCGATGAGCTGGCGCCGCGAGCTGCTCGACCTGACGGCGCGATTCGCCGGCGAATGGCCGCTGGTGGAGCCGGCGGTGCCGGTGCGCTGGCCGGGCGATCCGACCCCGCCGCCCGCCTCGGCGCCGTGGCTGCGCTTCGCCGTCGTGCCGGTCGCCGCCCGCGCCGTCGGCTTCGACCAGGACGGCCGGCGGCTCCACCGCCATGACGGCCTGGTCACGGTCGACCTCTTCGCGCCGCCCGGCGCGGGCCGGGCGCGGCTGCTGGAGCTGGCCGACCGGGCCGCCGCCATCCTGCGCGGCTGGGCCGGGCCTGGCCTGCGCTGTGGCGCGCCGTCGCTCGCCGTCGATGCGGCGGCCGAGGGGTGGGCGCGGGCCAGCCTCTCCGTCCCCTTCGCCCGCGACACGCTCTTCTGATCCTGCCGTCCTTTCCGGGAGACCCATCATGACGATCGGCGACACCAGCCGGGTCGCGCTCCGGCTCGTCGAGGAGACGAGCTGGGGGGTGACGCCGGCCCTGCCCATGCGGACGCTCCGGGCCAAGCAGCAGAGCCTCGACTTCAACCTGCGCCATGTCGCGTCCGAGGAGTTCCGCGACGACCGCCAGGTCGCCGACGTCGCCCGCATCGATGCCGGCGCGGCCGGAACGATCGGCATGGAGCTCAGCTTCGGCGCCCCCGACCCGCTGTTCGAGGCGGCGCTGTTCGGCCGTTTCCAGCCCGCGGCCCGTCTGTCGGGCGCCGCCGTCGCGTCGACCGCGACCTATGGCCTCAGCGCCGGCGGCGGCGCCTTCGCGGCCGGGCACCTGCTGCGCGGCGAGGGCTTCGCCGCGGCCGGCAACAACGGCCTGCATCGTGTGACGGCGGCGACGGCGACCATCGTGACGGTCGCCGGCACTCCGCTCGCGGTCGAGGGCTCGGGGGCCGACAAGGCGATCCGGGCGGTCGGCTTCGAGGGCGCGTCCGGCGACCTCGCGGCGACCCCGAGCGGGCTCGCGTCGACGGCGCTCGATTTCACCACCCTCGGCCTCCGCCCCGGCCAGTGGCTGGCGATCGGCGGCGCCGGCGCCGGCCAATCCTTCGCGACTGCGGCGTGCAACGGCTGGGCGCGCATCGCCGCCGTCTCGGCCAATGCGCTCGCCCTCGACCACCGGCCCGAGGGCTGGGCGGCCGATCCCGGCACCGGCCGCACCGTCCGCGCCTTCTTCGGCGAGGTGGCGCGCAACGGCGTCGAGGAGATCAGCCATTCGATCGAGCGCGTCCATGCCGACATCGCCCAGGTGCTGCTGTTCCGCGGCCAGATGGTGCGGCTGATGCGCCTGACGCTGGCGACCGGCCGCATCCTGGAGGCGAGCTTCGAGCTCATCGGCCGCGACGCCCTGCGCGGCGATGCCGGCTTCGGCACCGGCGACCCGCTCCCCGCCGGCACCGCGCCGGTCATGAACGCGGTCGGCGACGTGCTGCTGGTGCGCGAGGGCGGCGGCGGCGCCGGCATCGTCCGCCAGGTGACGGTCGAGTTGAACAACAACCTGCGCGAGGTCAAGGCGGTGGGCGCGCTCGGCAACGTCGCGATCGGCGTCGGCGACGCCGCGGTCGGCGGCACACTGGAGGCCTACTTCCAGGACGGCGCGCTCTACGACAAGTACCTCGCCGGCACCGAGACCTCGCTCGCCTTCGTCGCCGCGGCGGGCGGGCAGGCCTACGTCGTCACCCTGCCGCGGGTGAAGCTCTCCGGCGGCCGCATCGAGGCCGGCAGCCGCAATGCCGACTGCGTGCTGCGCTTCGAGCTCATGGGGCTGCGCGACCCGGCGACCGGCTGCAGCATCCAGATCGACCGCCTCGCCGAGTTCGCCGTCTGAGGAGCCGCCCCATGAAGCTGAGCGACCTTGCGACCGATCCCGCGGCCGAGGCCGAGGGCGTGCCGGTCGAGATCCTGCCGGGCCTCGTCGTCACCGTCCGCTCGACGGCGACGCCCGCCTACCGCAACGCGCAGGCGCGCCTGCTGCGGCCGCTCGCCCGGCTGGTCGGTGCGGGCATGCCGATCCCGGCCGAGAAGCAGGACGAGATCGCCGCCCGCCTGCTGGCCGAGGAGATCGTCGCCGGCTGGCAGGGACTGGCCGACGAGGCCGGCCGCCCGATCCCGTTCTCGCGCGAGGCGGCGGCCGAGATCTTCCTCGATCCTGCGCATCGCCGCTTCCGCGATCTCGTCTTCGAGGCGGCGAACACGGCGGAGACCTTCCGCCGCCGCTTCGTCGCGGACGTCGCAAAAAACTGACGGCGGCGCTCGGCTGGGCGCTCGAGTGGGGCGCCCGGGCCGACCTCCTGGAGGCGGCGGGGGCGCATGCCGGCAGGGTGCCACCGGCACTCGCCGGCCGGCCCGAGGTGGCGCCCTGGGCCGAGCCCTACTGGCGCTGCTTCCTCGAGCTCGCCCGCGAGCGCCCGCCAGGACCGCCGCCCGCCGCCATCTCCCTCGCCGCGCTCCGCCACTGGCTCGACGAGGAGGGCATCGCCTACCCGCTCGCGCGCGGCGAGTTCCGCGAGATCGTCGCCCATCTCGACGACGCCTGGCTCGCCCACGCCCGCAAGGCCGCCCAACCGCCGGAGGACGCTCCGCGATGACCGACGCCGTCCTGGAAATCCTCATCGATCCGACCGGCGCCGAGGCGGGGGCCGCCCGCGCCGTCCGGGCGCTCGACGACATCCGCGCCCGTGCCGCCGAGGCCGAGGGCGGCCTCTCGGACTTCGGCCGCAGCCTCGGCGGATCGCTGGATGCGGCCGCCCGCAGCCTGTCCGCGATGGAGCGGGCGACGGCCGCCCTGCCGGGCGAGGGCTTCCTCGACGGGCTCGTCGCCGGCGGCGCGCGGGCCGCCGACGGCCTCGTCGGCATCCTCGGCCGGCTGGCGGGGGACGTCGGCCGGATGTTCGGCACCGGTGGCGCCCTCGATCTCGGTTCGGCCTTCGCCAATCTCGGCCGGGCGGCGGCGAGCGGGTTCCAGTCGCTGCTGCCGGCCGGCCTCGGCTTCCTCGGGCCGGTGGCGGCGCTGGCGGGCGGGGCGCTCGGCGGCTGGCTCGGCTCGCTCTTCCGCCAGGAACCCAAGGTGCCGCAGGGGGAATATTCGGTCTGGCTCTCCGACCCGGCGACGGCGCAGTACGCCTCGACCCGCTTCCCGTCGGTCACCGACGCGGCCGCCGGCGTCACCACCGACCTGACGCGCCTCGTCGTCGCGCTCGAGCGCCAGTTCGGCGTCCGCCGGTCCGCCGATCCGGGTGCCGCCATCGGCGCCACCCTCAACGAGAAGGAGGGCTTGCGCCTCTTCTACGATGCCGGTGCGGGTGACGGTCCGGACGCGGCGGGCCGCTCCTGGTTCCACGCCGATCCCGGCAACCAGGCGGCGGTGGAAGCGGCGCGCCAGGGCTTCGCCGTGGCGCTGCTCAAGGATTCCGACTGGTCGGCCTGGGGCGCCGAGCTCGGCCAGCGCATCGCGATGCATCTCTCGGGCTCGGCCGCGGCCACGGTCGACGAGCTGATGGCCGACGTCGGCTTCATCGCCGGGTTCGAGGACCAGGTGCGGCGGCTGCAGGCCGGCATCGGCGACTTCGCGCAGTCGATGGCGGCGGCGGCCGAGGCCGCCGGCCGTGCCGACGCGCAGGCGCTCGGCCAGCAGGTCGCCGCCTTCCTCGACAAGACGGCCGAGCTCGGCCTGCCGCTCGATGCCGCGACCGACGGCCTGCGCGCGATGGTCGAGACCATGGCCGGGCTGCGCGCGGCCGCTGCCGAGGAGCCGCTCGGGCGGCTGGAGGAGGGCACCCGTCGGCTCGCCGCCGAGTGGGAGGCGATGGCGCCGGTCCTGGAGCGCCTCGGCTACGATGCCGCCGAGGCGGGCCGGCTGATCGCGGCCGGGCTCGCCCGCGCGGTGGCCGGTCTCGCGGACGATCTCGCCGCCGACCGCGACGGTTTCCTCGCCCGCACGGGGGCGACCCTGGCCGGTCGTGACTACGTGCCGACCGCCGACGCGCTCTTCCGGTCGCTCGGCCTCGACCCGCAGGCGACGCCCGACTTCTTCGCCGCCATCCGCTCGGCGCTGGCGGCCGGCGCGACCGGCACCCTGGCGCGCGAGGACGCGGCGGCGCTCGCCCCGCGCTTCGCCTACCAGTACGACCTGCGGCGGATTCCCGAGACCGCGCTGGCGGCGATCGCCGCCGCCATCGACCAGGTGGCCGCCGATCCCATGGCCGCCGCGGCGCGCACCGGCGGGCCGGCGACGGACGATGCCGCGCTGGCGGCGATCGAGAGCCTCGGCCGCCTGGAGCGCGAGCAGCAGGCGGCGGCGCGCGCTGCCGGCCGCCTCGCCGATGCCCTCGCCGCGGCGGCGGGCGGCCTCGGACGGTTCCGCGACGGGCTCGTCGTCGGCGCGGCCTCGCCGCTGTCGCCGGGCGAACAGCTCGCCGAGGCGCGCCGCCAGGAGGCGGCCGCGCTGGCGCGCGTGCTCGCGGGTGGGGAGGATGCGCCCGAGGCGGCGCAGGCGCTGGAGCAGGCGGCCGCCCGGGTCCAGGAACTGGCGCGCATCGTCTTCGGCGCGTCGGCGCAGTCGGTCGCGGTCTTCGATGCCAGCCTCGCGCGCCTCGGGGCCGGCGAGACGGCCGCCGCCTCGGCCGCGGCCGGGCAGGCCGATCTGCAGCGCGCCGCCAATGCCGAACTGGCACGCATCGCCGAGGAACTGGCGGGGCTGCGCGCCGACCTCCGCGCCGGCGGCGGCACGGCGTCGCCCCCCACCTTCGGCGTCGCCCATCTCGGTCGCGGCGCGGACGAGGCGACCCCCGACTTCCTGGCCCGTCGCTTTCCCAGCTACGACGGCGCGGCGACCGATGCCGCGGCGACCGACTGGCTCGACGCGCCGCATCCGGGCGGCCTCGGGCTGACGCGGCGGCAGTATTTCGCGGCGGCGACGGCGGCCGGCTATTCCGGCGCCTTCGGCGCCGGCGGCCACGCGGCCTTCCTGTCGCCCGGCGGGCTTCCCGACCTGAACCGCTGGATCGCCTTCATCGACCGGCTGCGGCTCGTGACGGACGTGCCGTTCGGCCATTTCGGCGTCCCCTATGCCGATGGCGGGCTCGTCGTCGGCGGCGTCCCCGGGCGGGACAGCGTGCCGATCCTGGCGATGCCGGGCGAGCGCGTCCTTTCGGTCGAGCAGGCCCGGCTCTTCGAGCGGCTGGCGGCCAACCGGAACGGCGGCGGCCTGACGGATGCGGTCGACGCGCTGCGCGTCGCGACCGTCGACGCCCGGTCCGCGGACCGCGACGAATCCCGCCGGCTCGATGCCCGCTTCGCGGCGCTGGAGCGCGGCCTGCGGATGCTCGGATCGGAGCTGGCCGGCCTGCGGGGCGACCTGCGCATGGCGCTCGCCGATCGTCCGGGCGCCGGCGCGGCCGCGGCTGCGGGCCGGCGGCGCTGACCCCCTTTTCCCATTCCAACCACGGAGCACGAACCATGGCGGCAGGCAGCTTCACGCTCTACGGCGCGGCCATCGAGGGCATCGCCCGCGGCCTCGTCGACCTCGACGGGCACAGTTTCAAGGCGGCGCTGGCCGGCTCCGGCTATACGCCCGACGTCGCGGCGCACGCGGCGCTGGCCGACCTCACCAACGAGCTCGCCGGCGGCGACTATGCCCGGGTCACGCTGACCGGGGTTGCGTTGGCGCGTACCGGCACCACCGTCCGGTTCACCTCCGACCCGGTCGATTTCGGCGCCGCCGTCACGCTCACCGCCAAGTACCTCGTCATCTACGACGACACCCACGCCGCCGACGCGCTGCTCGGCTATGTCGACCTCGATACCGGCGGCGGGTCCGCCGCGTCGACCGACGGGCCGTTCGAGGTGTCGCCGCACGCGACGGACGGCTGGTTCACCATGGCCCCCGCCTGAGCCGGCGCCGATGGCCGACCAGCCCGTCTGGAACCCGTCCGACAAGGATGGCGACGTCAGCCTGTCGAACGGCAACCGCACCTGGCAGCAGGCGTCGGGGACGGTGGGGTGCGTGCGCTCCACCGTCGGCCTCTCGTCGGGCAAGTGGCGGGTCCAGCTGACGCAGATCGCCGCCAACGGCAGCGCCTGCCGGCACGGCTTCGCCACGGCCGGCCATGCGCTCGCCGCGGCCCCCGGCAACACGGCCGCGAGCTGGGCGATCAACGGCCAGGGCGCGCTCGAGCACGACGGCGCCACCGGCAGCGATTACGCCAATTTCGCCAACGGCGCCGTCGTCCAGCTCTTCGTCGACATCGACGCCGGTCGGATCTGGTACGGCGATGCCGGCGGCCCCTTCGCCGGCAACCCGGCGGCCGGCACCGGTGCCATGCACAGCTTCACGGCCGGCACGACCCTCTACCTGGCGGGCGGCATGGACGGCGGCGGCTCGACCCGCGGCGGCACGCTGCGCCTCCTCGCGGACTATACGGGCACGCCGCCCTCGGGCTTCGCCGACGGCTGGGGCGGCGGCGCTGTGGGCGTGGTCGCGGCGGCGGGCACTGCGGGCGTCGCCGCCACCGGCCGCGCCGCCGCCCTCCATGTCGGAACGGGCCGGATCCTGGCGGCCGATGCCGGTATCCTCCTTTGGTCGGGGCGGCCGGCGGCGGGGCTCGCGGGCGGCGTGACGGAAGCGGCCGGGGTCGGGCGCCTGCTCGGCGCCGGGGCGGCGGCGGGGCTCGTGGCCGGCCAGATGCTGGCTGCGGCGGCCGCACCCGTCCGCGCCGCCGGTCCCGCGGCCGGAGTCCGGGCCGGCGTCGGCCGCGTCCTGGCAGCCACGGGCGGATCCTGCGCGGCGACCGGCGCCGCCGTCCGGGCGCGCCTCGGGGTTGGGGCGACGGCGCCAGACGGGGCGATCGCCGGCATCGGCCGGCCGGCGAGGCTGCGCTCGGGGGCAGGGCCGGCAGCGGCTGCCGGTGCCGTCCTGATCGCGGGCCGGGCCGTGCGTCTCGGCCCGGCGACCGGCCACGCCGGTCCCGCCGGAACCGGGGGCATCGCGACCAGGGGTGGCGGCGCGACGGTGGTCGCCGGGGCGCCGGTGCGCCGGCCGCGGCCGGCGCCGGGCGACCTCGCGGCGCTGCTCGCCGACCCGACCGGCGACCTCGACTGGGTGGCGGTCGTGGAACCATGGGACGCCGGGGCCGGGGCGACCCGGCCGCTGCGCTGGTCGACGCGGGACTTCACCACCGGCGCCGGCGGATCCTTGCCGCACACGCGCATCCCGGGCCGTCTCGTCGACGTCGAGCTGCGCGCTGCGCTCTGGGCCGACAATGCGCCCTTCGGCCGCTCGCAGCCGGCGACGGGCACCGTGGTCATCGAGAACGCGGACGGCGCGCTCGACGGGCTCGGCACCGAGACGACGACCGGCGGCGGCCGGCGGTGGCATTTCCGGCGGCGTGCCGCGCGCATCCTGGTGGGGCATCCCGCCTGGACCTGGGACGACTATCGTCCGGTCTTCACCGGCGAGATCGAGCAGGAGAGTTTCGCCGACGGCCACCTGACCTTGGCGCTGCGCGATCGGCTGCGGCGGCTCGACCAGCCCCTGCAGGGCGCGGTCTTCGGCGGCGACCGGGTGCTGCTCGCCTCGGCATCGCCGGTGACGGTCGGGGTCGGCCCGCGCACCTTCGTCCTGCCCGACCTCGTGACGAACGGCCAGTTCACCACTTCGCTCACGGGCTGGAGCGCCGGCCTCGGCTGGTCCCATGGGGCGGCCCACGCGGCCAAGACACCGGGCGTGGCGGCCGCCCTCGAGCAAGCGATCGCGACCGTCCCCGACGCCGCCTACCGCATCCGCTTCGACGTCACCTCCACCGCCGGCACCCTCCGCTGCCTCGTCGACGGCCAGACGGTCGGGGACCCGATTGCCGCCTCCGGGACCTATCGGCCGGACTTCGTCGCCACCGCGATCGCGACGCGGATCGCCTTCCTGGCCGATGCCGCGTTCGCAGGGACGGTCGACGCCGTCTCGGTGCGCCCCGAGCCGGCGGCGGCGCCCGGCGATGCCGTGCGGATCGCCCGCACCACCGATCTCGCCGGCACCTGGCTGGCCGGGCAGGTCGCGTCCTGGACCGAATCGTCGGGCACGCTCGTGGTCGAGGTCGCGGAGGCGGTGGGCGAGGGCAGCCATTCCGACTGGTCGCTCTGGCTGCGCCCCGGCGCGGGCGGGGCGGAGATGGCCGGCAAGAACCTGCCGGCCGCCTTCGGCACGGTGCGCCACGCCGCTCCGGCGGCGCTCGGCTCCGTGCAGGGGCTCTGGTTCTATCGTGCCGCCGATACGGCGATCCGCATGGCGGCGTCGGCGGGTCACGGCGTCTTCGACGGCGGCCTGGTGCTGGCGCCGGCCGAGGGGTTTCCGCCGGGTCCCGGGGAGGCCTTCGCCGATGCGGCCGAGGGGCTGCTGTGGCTGGCCTCGCGGCCGCAATACCCACTGACCGCGACCTTCGAGGCTGGTCTGGGCACCACCGCCGCCGGACGCGTCTTCGCCCGACCGGGCCATCACCTGTTCCGGGTGCCGGCGGGGGTCGCCGCCCTGCGGGCGAAGTTGTGGGGCGCCGGTGGCGGCCACGGCGGCGCCGGAGCGGAGGGCAGCCCCGGCGGCGGCGGGGGCTTCGTCGATGCGCTTCTCGCCGTCACGGCCGGCGAACTCCTGGCGGTGGCGGTGCCG
>NZ_JAYSFE010000013.1:0-53771 GCF_041913585.1 Allostella sp. | reverse complement strand
GTCACCGGCCTCTACCCGCTCGTCATCGACTGGACCTTCGACCTCTTCACCGCCCGCGATCCGCGGGTCATCTGGGTGGTGCCGCTGCTCGCCGTCGCCGTGACGGTGGCGAAGGGCATCGCCACCTACGGCCAGAACGTGCTGACCGAGAAGCTGGTCCAGCGCACGGCCGCCGACCTGCAGAAGCGCATGTTCGGCCACCTGCTCGGCGCCGATTTCGGTCAGGTGACGGCAGTTCCCGCCGGCAGCCACGTCTCGCGCTTCGTCAACGACGTGGCGCTGGTGCGGACCGCCCTGCAGCGCGCCCTCAACAACCTGGTGCGGGACGTGCTGACCATCGCCGCCCTGGTCGCGGCGATGCTCTATCTCGACTGGATGCTGTCGCTGGTGGTGTTCGTGATTTACCCGATCGCCGCCATGCCGATCGTCGGCATCGGCAAGCGCCTGCGCCGCGTCTCCAAGGTGACCCAGGAGCATCTGGGCGAGATCACCACCCTGCTCGGCGAGAGCCTCGCCGGCGCCCGCATGGTCAAGACCTACGGGCTCGAGGCCTACGAGCGCCGCCGCGCCGACGGCGCCTTCGACCGCCTCTACGAGCTCTACATGCGCGCGACCCGGAACCGCGCCCGCCTCGACCCGATCCTGGAGGTGCTGGGCGGGATCGCGGTCGGCGGCGTCATCGCGTTTGCCGGCTGGCGCATGGTGACGGGCGGCGGCACCGTCGGGACCTTCACGGGCTTCGTCACCGCGCTGCTGATGGCGGCCCAGCCGGTGCGCGCGGTCGGCACGCTGAACAGCGTCGTCCAGGAGGGGATGGCGGCGCTGGAGCGGATCTACGCCATGCTCGACCAGCCCCCCGCCGTCGTCGACCGGCCGGACGCCCGCCCGCTCGCGGTGTCGGGCGGGCGGATCGAGTTCGCCGGCGTCCGCTTCGCCTACGGGCCCGGGGCGGCGGCGCTGGACGGCGTCGACCTCGCCGTTCCGGCGGGCCGCACGGTCGCCCTCGTCGGGCGCAGCGGCGCCGGCAAGTCGACCGTCTTCAACCTCATCCCCCGGCTCTTCGACGTCGCCTCCGGGTCGGTCGCGATCGACGGCCAGGACGTGCGCAGCGTCACGCTCGCCAGCCTGCGCGGCGCGATCACCCTGGTCAGCCAGGACGCCATCCTCTTCGACGACACGATCCGGGCCAACATCGCCTTCGGCCGGCCGCAGGCGGACGACCCGGCGATTGAGGCCGCCGCCCGCGCGGCGGCCGCCCACGACTTCGTGGCGCGGCTGCCGCAGGGCTACGACACCCGGGTCGGCGAGCGCGGCGCCCGCCTCTCCGGCGGCGAGCGCCAGCGCATCGCGCTGGCCCGCGCGATCCTGCGCGACGCTCCCATCCTCTTGCTCGACGAGGCGACGAGCGCGCTCGACGCGGAGTCCGAGACCCTGGTGCAGGCGGCGCTCGACCGGCTGTCGGCGGGCCGGACGACGCTGGTGATCGCGCATCGGCTGGCGACCGTCCGCCGCGCCGACCTGATCTGCGTCATGGATCGCGGCCGCATCGTCGAGCAGGGCACGCACACGGACCTGATGGCGATGGACGGCGTCTATGCCCGCCTCAGCCGGATGCAGTTCCAGGACGAGGCGGCGGCCCCCTCACTCGCGACGTAGGATGCGGTCGACGAGGGCGCTGCTGAACCGCCCGGCCTGGAACTCGGCGCGCAAGGCGAGCGGGTCGTAGCCGCGGCGGACCCAGTCGCGGAAGCCGACCCCCTCCCGCCGGAGAACCTGACCGTAGCGTTCGAGCATGAAGTCGAGGACCCCGGTCCGCGAATGCCGGAGATGGCCGAACTTCCAGTGGAGCTGGGCCTGGGCCTCGGCGAGCGGCCGCCCCTCCTGCAGCATCAGGTAGAGGGCGGCGCCGATGCCGGCGCGGTCGGCGCCCGACTTGCAGTGCATCAGCGCCGGGTACTCGATCTCGCGGAGCATGCGATCGAAGGCCGCGACGCGCTCGGGCGACGGCGGCTCGCGCGACGTCAGCGGGAAGTCCACCAGCGTCATGCCAAGGCGCCGGCAGGCTTCCTGCTCCAGGAGATAGGCGGCGCAGTCGCGGGCGCCACGCAGGTTGATGACCGTCTTGACCCCGAGCGCGGCGATCCGGGCGAGATGGCCGGGCGACGGCTGCGCCGAGCGCCACATCCGCGGCGAGACCGGGTGCAGGTTCAGCTTGATGTGGCGGAACACCGCATGGTCCATGAACAGCAGTTCGAAGCGTGCGAGCGCCCGCTGCCACGGCGTCGCCATGGTGCCGCGCCGGCGCTTCAACCGGTCGCCGGCGGCGCGGGTCCATCGTTTCATCATCGGGGGCCAGTCACTAGCACGGGACGCGTCGTCGCAGACAGCTTTGGGGTCGGGGCAAACTCCCCTAATATATGCGGGCGCGACGGACGGTCCGGTAGGGGGCCGTCCGATCGCCCGCATGAGGACCACGACGCGCATGAGTCTGTCCGCATCGGCGGATACTGCCGTGCTCCCGCCGCCCTCCCCGGCCCGGCGCGGCGGCCGCACCGCGCAGGCCGGTTTCGGGCCGGCACATTGGCTCGGCGCCAACCTCCTGGCGGCCGCGGGCTACTGCGTGCTCGGTCTTGCCGTCAGCCAGTTCTTCGCCGTCTACGGCCTCTTCCCGGCGCCGATCTGGCTCCCCGCGAGCGTCGCGGTGGTGGCGGCGACCCTGGGCGGGGTCCGGCTCGCGCCGGGGATCTTCCTCGGCTCGTTCATCGTCAATTTCTTCGTCTTCTCGGCCTCCGTCCCCGCGACGCTGGTGATTTCCCTCGGCAACGCGCTGGGCCCGGTGGCCGGCGCCGCGCTGCTCGCGCGCTTCCGGCCGATCCGCGGCACCTTCACGCGCTTCTCCGGCGTCGTCGCCTTCATCCTCTGCAACGTCGTGCTGCATCCGGCCATCACGGCATCGACGGGCACGCTGGCGCTCGCCATGGCGAACGATTTCGGCCCCAGCCAGATCTATTCGACCTGGGTGCAGTGGTGGCTGTGCGACAGCGGCGGCACGCTCTGCTTCGCCCCGGCACTGCTGCTGCTGCTCGGCATCGAGCACGAGGCGGCCGACGACGGGCCGCGACCGTTCGGGCGCAATCTGGCGATCTGGATCGCCGTCGCCGTCGGCGCGATCGCCCTCTTCGCCACGCTGCCGCTGCCGGGCGCGATCCCCTGGGGCCTGCCGTTCCTCCTGGTGATCCCGCTCTCCTGGGTGGCGCTGCGCATCTCGCTGCGCGCCGCCTACTCGCTGGTGTCGCTGGTGGCGATCGTCGCCGCCGGCGCCACCGTCGCCGGATTCGGACCCTTCCAGGGGCCCGGCATCGGCAATCCGCTCCAGCTCGTCGGCGTCCTCATCGTCCTGCTCGCGCTCACCGTCCTCACCATCGTCTCGCTGGTCAGCGAACTGCGCGAGGCGGAAGCGGCGAGCCGCGCCAAGTCGATGCTGGTCGCCGCCGCCAGCCACGACCTGCGCACGCCGCTCAACGCCATGATCGGCTTCTCCGAGATGATGCGCTCGGAGACCTGGGGACCGATCGGGAACCCGCGCTACCGCAAGTATGTCGAGCACATCCACGAGAGCGGCCTGCTGCTGGCCGAGATCGTCAACGGCGTCCTCGACCTCTCCAAGATCGAGGCCGGGCGCCGCGAATTGACGATCCGACGCCTCGAGTGGGTGCATGTCGGCGAGGCCTGCATGCGCCTCGTCAGCCCGCAGGCGCTCCAGAAGGGCGTCATCCTCTCGACCCGCGCCGTGCCCGGCCTCGTCGTCCATGCCGACGAACTGGCGCTGCGCCAGATCCTCATCAACCTGCTGTCGAACGCGGTGAAGTTCACGCCGGCCGGCGGCCATGTCGTGCTGCATGCCGCGACCGCCGAGGACGGCTGCGTCGACATCGAGGTGGTCGACGACGGCATCGGCATGGACGAGGCCGGCATCGCCAAGGCGCTGGAGCCGTTCGGCCAGGTCGGCAGGGACGGCGGCGGCACCGGCCTCGGCCTGCCGATCGCCGCCCGCCTGGCCGCCCTCCATGGCGGTGCGCTCTCGATCACCAGCGAGCCCGGCCGCGGCACCACCGTGCGGGTGACCCTGCCGGCGCACGGCGATTGACCGCACGCGACGGGACGCCCCGTCGCCCCTCGACCAGGACCGCTCGACCTCCTGGGGGGCTCACCCCGGGTATTGCGGCGTTCCCGGAACCTGGACGCGGATGCGGTAGACCGAAGTCGCGGCGGTGACGAAGAGGCTCTTCCAGTCCGGATCGCCCCAGCAGAAGTTGGCCGCGTATTCCGGCACCCGGACGACGCCGAGGCAGGTGCCGTCCGGCGCGAAGACATGGATGCCGCCCGGACCGCAGCAATAGAGATTGCCGGCGGAATCGATCTTCATGCCGTCGGGGGCACCCGCGCCCTCGCCGGTCGTCGCGGCCCAGACGGCGCCGCCCTCGAGCGTGCCGTCGGGCCGGACGTCGAAGACGCGGATATGCTGCCGCTCGGTGTCGTTGACGAAGAGCCGGCGCTCGTCGGCGGAGAAGCAGAGGCCGTTGGGCTGGCCGAAATCGTCGGCCAGCAGGGTGATCCCGCCAGCCGGGCCGATCCGGTAGACGCCGCGGAAATCGAGCTCGGTCGGCCGCGGCACGCCGTAATATTCGGCCCGGCCGTAGGTCGGGTCGCTGAAATAGACCGCGCCGTCGCGTTTCACCACGAGGTCGTTGGGGCTGTTCAGTTCGCGGCCGTCATAGTGGCTGGCGAGCACCGTGATCGTGCCGTCGCGCTCGGTGCGGGTGACGCGGCTGGTGGCGTGCTCGCAGACGACGAGGCGGCCCTCCCGGTCCCAGGCGAGGCCGTTCGACTTGTTGCAGGGCCTGCGGAAGGTGGTCACCCCCTCCGCCTCGCTCCAGCGCCGCAGATGATCCCCCGGCATGTCGCTGAAGAGCAGATAGCGCCCGCCCGGATGCCACAGCGGCCCCTCGGTGAACAGGCAGTCGCCGGCGATCTTCTCGAAGCGGACGGCGGCGCCGACCACCGCCGTCATGCGCGGGTCGCGGATCTCGATCGACATCGTCACTTGGCCCGTGCGCGCAGGACCGCGACCGAGTCCGGCCCGACATACCATTCCTCCGCCTTCACGTCCTCGAAGACGACCCACACCGCCTCCTTCGGGACTTCGGCGACCTCCGAGATCGTGGCGGCGACGCGGCGTGCGATCTCGTCCTTGCGGGCGGCCGAATGGCCCTCGACGATGCGGATGTTGACGAACGGCATGGGGTCCCTCCCTGGGGTTGGTCGACGGCGGGCGGCTCAGAGGGTGAGCAGGCGGTTGCGCAGGTCCTCGTCGTCGCGCAGCGCCGCCGACGGGCCGGAGAAGCGGACCGTCCCCTTCTCCAGCACATAGACGCGGTCGGCGAGCTGCAGCGAGAAGGCGACCCCCTGCTCGGCCAGCAGGATGGTGAGGCCGCGGTCCTTGAGGGCGGTCACCTGCTGCAGCAGGTGCTCGACGACGAGCGGCGCCAGGCCTTCGGAGGGCTCGTCGAGCAGCAGCAGTTCCGGGTTGCCCATCAGCGTGCGCCCGATGGTGAGCATCTGCTGCTCGCCGCCGGAAAGGAATCCCGCACGGCGGCGGGCGATCGCCCGGAGCGGCGGGAAGAGCTCGAAGACCGCCTCCGGCGTCCACTCGCCCGGGCGCTCGGCGACCCGGCGGGCGACGTCGAGATTCTCCCACACGCTGAGGTCGGCGAAGACGCGCCGATCCTCCGGGACGAAGCCGATGCCGGCGCGCGCCACCCGGAAGGGCGGCCAGCCGACGATGCTGCCCCCCTTCCACAGCACCTCGCCGCGTCGTGGCCGCGTCAGGCCCATGATCGACCGCATCGTCGTCGACTTGCCGACGCCGTTGCGTCCGAGCAGGCAGACGCATTCGCCGGCCGCGATCTCCAGCGACACCCCGAACAGCACCTGCGACAGGCCGTAGGCCGTGTGCAGGTCGCGGACTTCCAGGAGCGCCGCCATCAGTGGCCGCCGAGGTAGACGCGCCGCACGTCGGCATCGGCGCGGATCTCGTCCGGCGTCCCGAGCGCGATCAGGCGGCCCTGGTGGAGGACGCCGATGCGCTCGGCGATGCCGAACACCACCTCCATGTCGTGCTCGGTGAAGAGCAGCGTCAGGCCGCGTTCGCCGGCGATGCTCTGGAGCAGGCGGATCGTCTCGCGCGTCTCCGCCGCCGACATGCCGGCGGTCGGCTCGTCGAGGAGCAGGATGTCGGGATCGCTCGCCAGCGCGATGCCGAGTTCGATCTGCTTCTGGTTGCCGTGCGACAGGGCGCCGGCCACCGCGTCCGCCTTGTCGGCGAGCCCGAGCCGCGCCAGCAGCGCCAGGGTCTCGTCCCGGTGCAGCCGTTCGGCCCGCCCCCAGAAGTCGCGGCCGCGGCCGTGGTGGGCGATGAAGGCGGCCTGGATGCTCTCGAACACCGTCAGGCCGGGAAAGATGTTGGTGTGCTGGAAGGACCGGCCGATGCCGCGGCGGCAGATGCGGTGCGGGGAGAAGGCGGTGATGTCGGTCCCCTTGTGGAAGACCTGGCCGCCGGACGGCACGATGTGGCCGGTGATGAGGTTGAACAGCGTCGACTTGCCGGCACCGTTGGGCCCGATGATCGCCGTCACCGAGCGCGGCAGCAGCGAGAAGGTGACGTCGGCGACGGCGAGGAATCCGGCGAACGACTTCGTGAGGTCACGGACGTCCAGCATCGCGGCCCCTCGTGCGCAGCCGGCGGGCGATGTCGACGGTCGTGCCGACCAGCCCCCCCGGGAAGGCGAACAGCAGCAGGATCAGGATGCCCCCCAGGATGAGCGGCCAGTATTGGGTGTAGGCGGTGATCTGCAGGTTGAGGATGGTGAGCGCCGCCGCCCCGACCGCCGGCCCCCAGAAGTGCCCCATGCCCCCGAGGATGGTCATGATGAGGACCTCGGCCGACTTGGTCCAATAGGCGAAGTCGGGAAAGACCCCGCGGTTGAAGATGCCGAAGAGCGAGCCGGCGAGGCCGGCGAAGACCCCGGCGATGGCGAAGGCCGCGAGCTGGTAGCGCCGGACGTCGACGCCGATGAACTCCGCCCGCTCGGGATTCTCCCGGATCAGCGTCAGGATGCGGCCGAAGGGGGACTGGACGATGCGCCGCAGCACCGCCACCGCGAGCGCGACCAGGGTCACGGTCAGGAAGTAGAAGCGGTCGCCGACCCGGAACCCGTCGAGACCCGGGATGGCGCCGATCCAGTCGAGCGCCGGATAGGGCACGTTCGGCATCCCCTGCTCGCCGCCGGTGACGTCGTTCCACTTGAAGCACACCGCCCAGACGATCTGGGCGAAGGCCAGCGTCAGCATGGCGAAGTAGATCTTGGTCAGGCGGACGCAGAAGAAGCCGAAGACGAGTGCGAAGAGGCCGCCCGCCAGCCCCGCCGCCGGCCAGGCGAGCCAGAAGGGCAGGCCCAGCGACTTCATCATGATCGCCGAGGTGTAGGCGCCGATGCCGAAATAGGCGGCGTGCCCGAAGGAAACGAGGCCCGTATAGCCGAGCAGCAGGTTGAGGCTGAGCGCGAAGAGCGCCAGGATCGCGACGTCGGTGGCGATGAAGGTGTAGAAGCGCGAGCCGAGCCAGGGCACGCAGAACGCGACCGCGAAGACCACCAGCGTCCACGGAATGCGCCTCATCGCGCGAGCCGCCGTCCGAGCAGGCCCCACGGCCGCACGATGAGTACGATCGCCATCAGCGCGAAGACCGAGAAGATCGAGAAGCGCGGCATCAGGAGAATGCCGAAGGACAGCACCTGGCCGAAGATGACGGCGCCGAGGAAGGTGCCCCAGAGCGAGCCGAGCCCGCCGATGACGACGATGATGAAGACCTCGACGATGACCTCGACGTCCATCCCCGGCACGATCGTCTTGACCGGGGTCACGAGCGCGCCGCCGAGGCCGGCGAGGAAGGCGCCGACCGCGAACATGCCGGTGTAGATGCGCCCGACATTGGCGCCGAGCGCACCCAGCATCTCGCGGTCGAGCACCGCCGCGCGGATGATCCGGCCGGCGGCCGAGCGGTGCAGCAGCAGCCACAGGGCCAGCGCGATCGCCGGCCCGAGCAGGATGATGAAGAGATTGTAGTGCGGCACCAGCGTGCCGAAGATCGTCGTGCCGCCGGCGAGGCTGGCGGGGCGCGACACCGAGAGCTGCTGCGTGCCCCAGAGGATCTTGACGATGTCGGCGATCACCAGCACCAGCGCATAGGTGAAGAGGAGCTGGTAGAGCTCCTCCCGGTCGTAGAGCCGCCGGAAGAGGCAGCGCTCGATGACGGCGCCGACCACCGCGACGACCATCGCGGCCCCGAGTGCCGCCAGCCAGAAATGCTCCGGGCCCGGCCCCAGCCAGTTCATGATCTGCCAGGCGAGATAGGCGCCCAGCATGTAGAGCGAGCCGTGCGCGAAGTTGAGGACGCGCAGGACGCCGAAGATCAGCGACAGGCCGACCGCGGTGACGAAGAGGAACATGCTGGCGGTCAGGCCGCCGACGAACTGGCCGAAGATGAAGCTGGCTTCCGGCACCGCGGCTCCCCCCCCCGTTCAGTAGCTCAGCCGGTCGGAAAGCCGCTCGGCCGTCCGGTTCAGGGCCGCCACCCAATCCGGCACGTGCGCCCGATCGAAGCGCGCGCGCGGCATGGCGACGCTGAGGCCGGCGACGACGAGGCCACGGCGGTCGCGCACCGGCACGCCGACGCAGCACAGGCCGTCCGCCAGTTCCTCCTCGTCGAGCGCATAGTGCTGGAGCCGCACCTGCTCCAGTTCGCGGCGCAGGGCCGCCGGGGCGGTGATCGTCTGCGGCGTCACGGCGGCGAGCGGGCCGCGGGCGAGGAAGGCCTCGAGGTCGGCCGCCTCGCGCCCGGCGAGCAATACCTTGCCGATGGCGGTCGCGTGCGCCGGATCCCGCCGCCCCAGGCGCAGGGACACGCCGACCGGCTGGGTCGTCTCGGCGTGGCAGACCTCGAGCACCGAGCCATCGTCCCAGACGGCGACGTGGATCGTCTCGCCGAGCCGGTCGCGCAGTTCGTCGATCACCGGGTAGGCGGCGCCGACGATGTCGCTGCCGCCGAGATAGGCGCCGCCCAGCGCATGGACCCTGGGTCCCAGCGCGTAGCGGCGGTTGTCGCGCCGCTGCTCGACGAAGCCGCGGCAGACCAGGGTGCGCAGCAGGCGGTGCGCGGTCGAGACGTGCAGGCCGGTCGCCCGCGCCAGGTCGGAGATGCCGACCGGTTGGCGGGCGGCGCCGAGATGCTCGAGCAGGTCGAGCACCTTGGCGACGCTCTTGACCGTCCCGTCCGCCGCCTCCCCGACGGACCCGTTCATCGCGGGTGCACTCAATCCATGAACGGCGCGGGATCGATGTAGGTCACGTTCTCCATGACCGCGAAGGGATACTTCGGGTCCATCTTCATCTTGCCCCAGAACTGGCCGCGGTTGGCCTGGTGGTCCTTGGCACGGATCGTCTGCTTGCCGATCGGCGTGTCGATCGTCAGGTCCATCAGCGCCTTCGACACCTTGTCGGAATCGACGCTGCCGGCCTTGCGGATCGCCTCGGCCAGGAACTGCATCGAGACGTAGCCGGTGATCGGCCAGGAGGACGGGTACTCCTGCTTGGTGTAGGCCTTCACCCGCTCGACATAGGCCTTGTGCGCGGGCGGGCCCGACGGCCAGTCGAAGACGTCGTAGGTGTTGCTCCAGATGCCGACCGGATAGTCCGCACCCATCGCCTTGGCGCTCTCGATCGAGCCGGCCTCGCCGCCGCCGATGAAGTTGCTGTTGAGCGCCTTGAAGTAGCCGAGCGGCACCGCCTGCTTGGCGAAGGTGACGAAATGGCCGCC
Source organism: Allostella sp. (assembly GCF_041913585.1). Lineage (NCBI taxonomy): Bacteria > Pseudomonadati > Pseudomonadota > Alphaproteobacteria > Rhodospirillales > Allostellaceae > Allostella > Allostella sp. The sequence continues at coordinate 43,837 of NZ_JAYSFE010000013.1, read as the reverse complement.
CCACAGCGAGGAGAACACCGCCTCGGGCTTCTTGCCCATCTGGGCGTTGATGAACGGGGTATAGTCGCCCTCGCCCAGCTTCGGCCATTGCTGGTCGACGATCTCGACGTCCGGCTTGATCTTCTTCAGGTGGTCGACGAACGCCTTGGTCACGTCCTGGCCGTAGGCATAGTCGGGACTCATCGTCCCGATCCGCTTGACGTTCCACTTGGCGACGATCTCCGCCGCCGAGCGGCCCTCGATGGTCGTCGTCGACGCGGTGCGGAAGACGTAGGGATGCAGGTTCGCCGGTGCCGTGAGCTGGTCGGTCTTGGTGATCGGCGCGATGAAGACGACCTTGTTCTCCTTGGCGATCGGCGACACCGCCGGCCCCTCGGCCGAGGTCAGGGTGCCGACCACGAACTGCACGTCGTCGCGCAGGATCAGGTCGCGCGTCACCCGCACCGCCTCGTCGGCGCTGCCCTTGGTGTCCCGCGGCACCAGTTCGAACTTGCGTCCGAGGACGCCGCCCTTGGCGTTGATCTCGTCGACGAACATCTGCGCGCCCTTCAGCGACGGTTCGCCGAAGAGCGCACCCGGACCCGACAGGATCATCGGGTACCCGACCCGGATCGGGTCGGCCGCGAGTGCGGTCAGCGGAGCCGCGACGGTGCCGATGGCCGCGAGCGACAGGAGCACGCTTCGCTTCATGACGTCTCTCCCCATGGGTGCGGCGGAGGATTTTTCCTTCTCGCCGTAGTTTTTCGTATTGCGAAAACTAATCCCAATTGACGAAATTATTGACCCCGGACTTCCCGAAGTCAAGGCGCCGTCTCGGCGTCTATTCCGCCGCCATCGGCCGTTCGGCCGCGCGGCGCGCGGGCGGGCGCTTGTGGAACCGCCCGTCCTGCATGATCGCCAGCAGGCGTTCGCGATCCTGCAGGATCGCGATGTCGCGGGCGGGGTCGCCGTCGACCAGCAGCAGGTCGGCGAGATAGCCGGGCCGGACCTGGCCCAGTTCGCCGCCCCGCATCATCAGTTCGCCGCCGTGCCGGGTCGCCGCGGTGATCGCCTCCAGCGGGGTGAAGCCGAAGAGGCGGACGAAATGCTCGAGGTCGCGGGCATTGCGGCCGATCGGGTTCCAGGCGAAGCCGTAGTCGCCCCCCGGCAGGATGCGGACGCCGCGCTTCTTCAACGCCCGCATCCCCGTGCAGGCCGCCTCCAGTTCGAACTCGAGCGCATGCAGCACGTCGGCCGGCAGCGGGATGCCGTAGTCGCCCGCCTCCTTCAGCGTCGCCCAGGTGATGCCGACCGTCGGCGCGACGAACACGCGGTCGCGCGCCGCCTCCAGCAGGTCGAGGGCCTCCTCGTCGCAGAGCGTCGCGTGGAAGATGATTTCGACCCCGTGGCGCAGCGCCATCTTCACCGACTCCGCGCTCCGCGCGTGCGCCGCCACGCGCTTGTCGCGCGAGCGCGCGACCTCGCACACCGCCGCCACCTCGTCGTCGTTCATGACCGTGTGCCGGGCCCGGGCGTGCGGCACGAACTCGTCGCCGGACGGGTTGATCTTGAGCGTGTCGACGCCCTCGCGGACGAAGTGGCGCGCGACCCGGCGGAACTCGTCGGCCCCGTCGGCGACGACCGCGAAGGTCTCGCGGTGCATGTGGTGAAGGCGGACGTCGCCGAGGCCGCTGGTCGGCGTGATCTCGGGCGACGCCGCCAGCATCCGCGGGCCCGGAATGTGGCCGGCGGCGATCGCGTTGCGGATGACGATGTCGAGCCGCGGCTTGGCAGCGGCGGCGCTGCTGATGCTGGTGAAGCCATGGTCGAGGAGCAGCGCGACATGGCGCATCGCCAGCAGCGTGTGCTCCTCGGGCGGGATTTCGCCGAGCGCCTCCAGGGTCGAGGTGTTGGCGAAGCTCGGATGGGCGTGCGCCTCGACCAGCCCCGGCATCAGCGTCGCACCGCCGCCGTCGACCATCTCCGCACCCCCGGCCGGGACGGCGCCGGCACGGCGGGCGACCGTCTCGATGCGGTTGCCGGTGACCAGCACCTCGCCCGCGAAGGGAGCTTTTCCGGCCCCGTCGATCACGCGGACGTTGCGGAACAGCACGCGCGCCGGCTCGGTCATGTCCTGATCTCCTGGCGGGGGATGGCGGAGGGACGCGAGCGGCAAAGGAAGGGCGCACCCGGACTCCGGGTCGGCAGGCGACTGGCGTACGCCGAGGGCTTCGGCAAGAAAGCCCCTCCTCCCAATGCGCCCGTGGGTAGCGATGCCCCGGGCGTCCATTCACGGCCGATGATTTGATTTCCGTGCCGGAGAGTCAATCGTGCGGGCACCCGAGGCGCGATTCGTGCGTTGATGCGGGGAACCGCCACCTCTGGTCCCGGACGAACCCGCTTGCCGCGCATCCTGACCTACAACGTCCATCGCTGCCGCGGCGGCGACGGCCGCCTGTCGCCCGCCCGCGTCGCCGCGGTGATCGCGGAGCACGCCCCCGACATCGTCGCCCTGCAGGAGGTCGACGTCGGACGCCGACGCTCGGGCGGCGTCGACCAGGCCGGCGAAATCGCCCGCGAGCTCGGCATGCAGATCCATTTCCATCCCGCCTACCACGTGCTCGAGGAGCGCTACGGCGACGCCATCCTGACCGGGCACCCCTCGCGCATCGTGCGGGCGGCGAACCTCCCCGGCCTGCAGCACTACCCGGGCCTGGAGCCGCGCGGGGCGCTGTGGGCCGAGATCGATCTCGGGGCGCACCGGCTGCAGGTGGTCAATGCCCATATCGGCCTGCTCGCCTACGAGCGGAAGCTCCAGGTCCAGGCGCTCCTCGGTCCCGAATGGACCGGCCATCCGGCCTGCACCGACCCCACGATCCTGCTCGGCGACTTCAACGCGGTGCCGCGCTCGCGCGCCTACCGCCGCATGGCCGAGCGCTTCCGGGACGCCCAGCGGGCAACGGGATCGGTGCCGCGACCGACCTTTCCCGCCCGGCTGCCGGTGATCCGGATCGACCACGTCTTCGTCAGCCCCTCGGTCCGAGTGCTGCGGACCGAGGTCGTGCGCGGCGCCCTGGCTCGGGTGGCCTCCGACCACCTGCCGCTGCTGGTGGAGTTCGAACTCGCCGGCGGCCGATGACGACGCTGGCCGACCACCCCCGCCATGGCCGGACCGCCTGGCGCCGCTGGGCGGGGTGGGCGGTCGGCGCGGCCGCCCTCCTCCTCGCCGCCTACCTGCTGCGGCGCATCTACCAGACCTACGGCTGGCACGAGATCGCGCGCTCGCTGGCCGAGATTCCGGCCGAGCGCCTCGCCGCCGTGGCCGGGTTCGTCGCCGCGAGCTACCTCTGCCTGACCCTGGTCGACTGGCTGGCGGTGCGCGCCGCCGGCCACCGCCTGCCCTGGCGGCGCTGCGCGCTCGCGTCCTTCACCGCGCTCTCGATCGGCCACACCGTCGGCCTCGCGGTGCTGAGCAGCGGCGCCGTCCGCTACCGCTTCTACAGCCGCTGGGGCCTGGGCGCCGGCGATGTGGCCCGCATCATCCTCTTCTGCGCCATGACCATCGGCCTCGCGCTGGCGACGCTCGGCGGCCTGGTGCTCATCCTGGCGCCCGACCTTGCGACCGGACGGCTGGAACTGCCGTCCGGCATCGTGCGCATGATCGGCGCCGCCGCCCTCGCCGCACCCGCGGCCTATCTCGGCTTCGCGGCCGCCGGACGCGGCCGGGTCCGGGTGCGGCGATGGCGGATCGAGGTCCCGTCGCTGCCGATCGCGCTGGGCCAGGTGGCGATCGGGCCGCTCAATCTCGCCTGCGTCTCGGCCGCCCTCCACCAGGCGCTCGCCGCGGGCGGCGGCCTCGCCTATCTCGACACGCTCTCGGTCTATGTCGTGGCCAACGTCACCGCACTCGTCTCCCACGTTCCGGGAGGGCTCGGCGTGCTGGAAAGCGTGGTGCTCGCCCTGCTGCCGGAAACGGATGCGATCGGCGGGGTGGTGCTGTTCCGCCTCGCCTACTTCCTGGCCCCGTTCGCGGTCGGCCTGCTGGTGCTGACCACCGTCGAGTTAGGTCGCCGACTGCATCCGGGCCGATGAGCGTCGCCGCCGACGCGGGCGGGAGGTGGCGTCCGTCCGCCGGGCCTTGCCCTCCCGCTTCCGGCCGAGGAACCACAGCGGCTCGAACGGGCGCTTGGGATCGAGCACGGCGGTCACGAAGACCGGCCGCACCGGCCCCGACAGCGGCAGTTCGTCCATCGGCCGGAGGCCGCGCCGGCCGCGGTTCAGTTCGGCGATCGCGCGAAGCGGCGACTGCTCGGGCCCCTCGGCGGCGGCGACGGCGGCGGCGGCACGGCCGAGATGCTCGCCCAGCAGCGTGTGCCGCAGCTCGCGGATCGTCGCCCGGGCGGCCTCGTCCGCCGCTTCGATGCCGAGGTCGCATTCGGTGTCGAGGCCGATCGAACGGTTGTTGAGGTTCGACGACCCGACCCGGAGGAACGTGTCGTCGACGATCATCAGCTTGGCGTGGACCAGCAGCAGCCTGGACGCCTCGCCGTCGGGAACGACCGGGCAGAAGACCCGCAGCCGGCCGTACCGGTCGGCGCGCTTGAGACGCCGCACCAGCCGGTCGCGGTTGCGGCCCATGATCCACTGCTCGAGCCATCCCTTCGAGAAGCAGGTGGCGACGACGACGACCTCCGGGCCCTCGGGCCGCTGCAGGGACTCCTCGAGCCAGCGGCCGATCGCGCCGGCGGTCAGGTACTGGGCTTCGATGTAGATGGAACGGCGCGCCCCGGCGATGGCGCTGCGGGTGAGCGCGGCACATTCCTCGACGCCCCGCAACTCGCCCCAGGCCGGCGCCGTGCGGGCGATCGCGACCGGCATCTCGCGGAAGCCGGCACCGAGGTCGGCCGGCCAGGGATCGGCGGCGATCGCTTCGACGGGCAGCAGTTCGCCCGTCGCGACCTTCCAGCGCTGCCGGGCGAGCGCGGCGATGGCGCGCGCCGCCTCGCCGTCGATCGCCATCTGGACGTCGTGCACGGAATCGTGCGGCTTGCCGTCGGGGGTGAGCCGGAGGGGATCGTCGACCCGGTGCTCGGGGGTGTCCCAGCGGCCGACCGTCAGGTCGATGCCGCCGACGAAGGCCATGGCGTCGTCGACGGTCACGATCTTCTGGTGATGGGCGGCATAGATCGGATGCCGGCCGTCGAGCCGGAGGTCGATGCGGGGATGGTCCTGCCATTCGGCGCCGAGGATCAGCGGCAGCGGCGCCCCCGGCGCGTGCAGCACGGCGACGCTCCAGATCAGGATCCGCACCGTCAGTTCCGGCCGTGCCTCGACGAGCTGGCGCAACAGGTCGCCGAGCTCGGGCGATCCCGGAACGTCGGGCCGCAGGCGGATGCGGGCATCGAAGTCCCAGCCGAGGATGGTGATCGAGCGCTGCGCGTTCCGCAGGGCCGCGTCGAGCCGGGCGAAATAGTCGGCTCCGTCGATCAGGACCGAGGCCCGCTGCGTCTCCGCCAAGCGCCAGCAGTTACGTCCCGGTTCGATGATCCGCACGGCGCCCCCGATTTCGGTCGTTCGCGAATTGAGGTCGGGCAGGAGATTGCCCGCGGCACTGGAACGCGGCGACGGAGCCGGCGGTTCCACCCGGGAGCCCCCCGATCGGCACCGGACCGGCGCTATGGACGCAGGACGCGCAGCACCGCCCCGCGGACCGCCGCGACGGCGCCCGCCAGGGCCGCCGGGTCGCCGCCGAAGCTGGCACCGCGCCGCATGCAGGACCGCAGGTACTCGCCGATGGCGGCATTGGGGACGACGGCGCCGTCGGCCCAGCGCCGCCCCGTCGGGACGGGTTCGAGGTCGATGTCGAGACCGCAGTCGCGGGCGCTCTGGACGCGCGGCAGGGTGCGCAGCGGCCCCGGCACGTCGAAGCCGTGGTGGGCGCCGGGGAAGATCTCGACCCGCACGTCGCTGCCGCGCGCCCGGAACCACTCGGCATAGCGCGCGCAGTGGGCGGCCGGCGTGTAGTCGTCGGCGCCGCCGAGCAGCAGCAGGACCGGCGCCCCGGTGGTCCGCTCGGAGCGGTAGGGCAGCGAGCAGGAGGCATAGAGCGCGACATGCAGCGCAAAGCGCAGGTCGCCCACCCCGCTGCCGCGGCGGTACGGCTCCAGCAGGGTGTAGAGCGCCACCTGCCCGCCCTTGGAGAAGCCCATCACGCCGATCCGCGCCGCATCAATCGCCGGATGGGTGGCGGCGATGCGCAGCGCCGCGAAGGCGTCGGCGACACTGGCCGCGGTCGACAGCCGGCCCTGGTCCTCGGCGGTGGCGCGGATGCCGCGCGGCCCGAAGCTGTCGACGACGAGCGTGGCGACGCCGAGCCCCCGCAGCCGCTCGGCCCACGCGTCCTCGCGACCGGCGAGGATGCCGCCGCTGCCATGGCTGACGATCATCAGCGGCACCCGCCCGGGGCCGGCGCGGGCCGGCAGCCGGAGTTCGCCCGCGATCGCCGTCTCCGGACCCTGGCCGGCCATCAGTTCCGAGGGGCCGGAGGGCGTCCGCGAGAGAAACGCGATGCGTCCGGTCGCACCGTCGCCGAGGTCGGTCCGCACCGGCGATGCGGCGGCCGGAAACATGCCGAGAATGGCGGCGACCAGCGCGCCGGCGACGATCCGAGTGCCCATCCGCCCCTTCCCTCCCTCGCTTTCGCTGCCTGACACGCGCGGGCCGGACCGCTCCTGCGCGCTATTCCACGGCCACGATCTCGACCTCGCCGCCGGCCACCCGGACGACGTCGCCCTCCTCGCGCCGCAGCAGCGCCGCGCCCATCGGCGAGACCCAGGAGATGCTGCCGGCGCTCGGATCGGCCTCGTCCTCGCCGACGATGCGGAAGGCCTGCCGCCGGCCGTCGGCGCGCTCGATCGTGACCCGGGAGCCGAACTGCACCGTGCCGCCCGGGCGCGGCGCGTCGACGACCTGGGCGGACGCCCGGCGCGCCGTCCAGTAGCGCAGATCCCGGGCCACCCGCGCCGCCACCAGGGCGTCGCGCTCCGGGTCGAGGCGCGCCGCCTCGGCGTGCAGGCGCGCCAGTTCGGCATCGATCGCCGCCAGGCCCGCGGCGGTGACGAAGTTCGGATGTGGCGAGACCGGCCGTTCGGGCAGATCGTCGCCCGCGTCGTCGCTCTCGCCCTCGCGCACGAATGCCTTGCTCATCGGCCTGCCATGCCGTTCCCTCTCGCCCCACACTAGCGCCGAACCCGCCCGAATGGACCAGCCGAGCGATTTTCTCGAGGACCGCGAACTCGCCTACGCCACCGCACGTCGCGTCTTCCGTCCGGGCGAACACCTGGAGTTCGACCCGTCCTACCGGCTCTGCCACCTGCCGCTGGTGGCGCCCGGTCATCCCCTGGCGATCCGTTCGGCACCCGGCCGCGCCTATGTCGACGGCCGCTACGAGGAGCCGCGCCGCGCACTGGTCGTCCCGGTGTCGTGGCCGGCGCTGGCGGCGTCGCCGGCCTTCCGGGCACTGGAGGACCGGATGGCGGCCGCGGCCTTCGCCGGCAAGATCGCCTGGGACCTCGGCCGACGCCGCCGGCCCCACCTCCACGCGACGCTGGCCGGCGGCCTCACCGACGCCGATGTCGCCCGGCTCGCGCGCGAACTGCCCGGACTGCTCGCCGAGCTCGGCCCGATCCGCATCCGCCTCGGCGGCCCGCTGGTCGGCGACCGGAACTGGGGTCGCATCTACCTGCCCCTCTATCCCGAACGGGTGGCGGGGAGCGACCCGTTCCGGCGCATCCAGGGTGCCGCCGGCGCGCCGGCGGGCGGCTTCTACGGCGTCGGCTACTATCACCTGACCGACCCGCTCGACCCGGCCGAAACCGCCGCACTGGCGGCGATCCTCGACGAATGGCGGGCGACGCCGGTGGCCGAGGTCGCCCTGTCCCATCTCGAGCTGCACGCCACCCATGACGATCTGGTGCTGTCGGGCCGGACGCTCGCGACCATTCCGGCGCCGCAGCGGCCGGGTCGACAGCCTCAGCCGCAGGCCATCTCCGACCGCGTGGGAGCCGGATCGCCGCCGCGCCGTTGACGGTGCACCGCAACAACCGGACCGGCCAGGCCATGAGACGTGCCCGCAGCACCAGGGATGCCCGCAGCGTCGCCGCAAGCATCGCCCGATCGCAGAAGAACGCCGCTCAGAGCGCCCGCCTGGCAACCGCTTCGGCGACGGTGATCGGCCGCCGGCTCGCCCTCGCCCAGGCGGCACTCCACGACCCGCTGACGGCCGACCACGGCGAATTCGCCCGGATGGTTGCCGAAAAGGGCTTCGCCGCATTCGATGCGGGATTGGCCGCCCTCGGCCGCCAGCCGTCGCTCGCCGTGCTCGGCGCGCGGTTCTGGGCCGTGGAGATCGGCGCCGCCGTAGAGGCAGGCCGCCGCATCGCGAGCGCGCGGTCCCCGGCCGAGGCGGTTCAGGCGCAATGGCGCTGGGCCGGCGAGTCCGCCGCCCGTGCCTGGTCGCTCTCGCTCGGGATCGGCCGGGCGCTCGCCGAGACGACGGGGGCGATGACGGCTCCCGTCCTGCGGGTCGCCGCCGCCAACGCCCGTCGCCTCGGCTGAGGGAGCCGGCTCAGGAGAGGTAGCCGGCCCAGGCGGCGATCATGCCGGCGTCGGCGGCGAGGATGTTGTCGACACGGAGGTCGGCGAAATCCAGGCCGTCGAGGAGGTAGGTCTGGTTGTTGCCGACGACGGTGAGCAGGATTCCGTCGGCATTGTCCTCGACCGCGACCTGGGCCGTCGTCGAGAAGCCGAAGTCGATCCGGTCCTCGGCCGGGTCGAATGCGAGGACCCGATGGCTGCCCCACGACCAGTCGATGCGGGTGGTCGTGCCGCTCTCCGGATAACCGTCGACGCCGTCGCTCTCGCCCATGGCGCTGCCGCTGCCGGCGTCGGCGATGTCGGCCCGGCTCCGCACGTTGGCCGGATCGAAGGTGATGCCGAGCTGCTGGTCGAGGTGATCCTCGTAGACCTGCCCCATGTGGAAGACGAAGTTCTCGCCCGAGAGGTCGTCGATGTCGGTGTCGAGCAGGATCAGCTTCTGTCCGGTGCCGCCGTTGGCGATCACCACGCCCTCGGCGGTCTGGTACATCGAGATCAGTTCGCGGGTGCCGTAGTAGCGGAAGTCGACGACGTCGGTCGCGGCGTCGAACTCGACCCGGTCGACCTGGTTCATCTCGTGCGAGCGGGCATAGACCGTGTTCGGCTGCTGCACGATCCCCTTCTCCCAGGCGAGCGCGCCGCTCAGGTCCTCGCGCAGGTGGTTGTTCCAGACCGGGGCGAAATTGCCGATGTCGAGTTCGCCGAGATTGATCCCCTGGATGACCTGGACGTTGCCGTTCCACGGGTTCATGAAGCCGAGCCCGTCCGGCGTGTCGATCGGAACGAAGACATGGACCGACACTTCGCCGAGGTCGAGCCGGTCGGTCGCCGGATCGAAGCCGGCGATGTCGGCGCCGCTGGTCGTCACCTGGAACAGGGTGCCGCCCGGCGGTGGCTCCGGATCGCCGGTCCCGCCGTCGTCCAGCACCGCCTCCCAGACGTCGAGCGTCGAGGGGTCGTTGGCGGTGATGTTCGCCAAGGACATCTCGTCCAGCGTCACGCCGGCCAGCGTGTAGCTCTGCAGCGCCGACGGCAGCGAGATGACGACCGAACCGGCGATTTCGGTGACCTCGAAATACTGGCCGGTGATCCAGCCGAAATCGAGCACCTGGTGGGTCGGGTCGAACTGCAGCACGGTGTGCGTGCCGTAGTTCCACGCCAGCGTGACGATGTGCCCGTCACCATGGTCGTGACCGGGATCCTCGCCGGCGCCGCCGTCGTCGAAGGCCGCTTCCCAGACCCCGAGGGCCGACGGATCCTTGGCGGTGACGTTGGCCAGCGACATCTCGTCCAGCGTCACGCCGGACAGCGTGTAGCTGTGCTGGTTCGACGGCAGCGAGATCACGACCGAGCCGTCGACCTCCGACACGGTGAAGTACTCGCCGGTGATCCAGCCGAAATCGAGCACCTGGTGGGTCGGGTCGAAGGCGATCGTCTCGTGGGCGCCCCAGTCCCAGGTGATGGCGATGACATGCCCGTCGCCAGGATCGCCGCCCATGCCGCCATCGTCGAAGGCCGCTTCCCAGACCTCGAGGGCCGACGGATCGTTGGCGGTGACGTTGGCCAGCGACATCTCGCCCAGCGTCACGCCGGCCAGCGTGTAGCTGTGCTGGTTCGACGGCAGCGAGATCACGACCGAGCCGTCGACCTCCGACACGGTGAAGTACTCGCCGGTGATCCAGCCGAAATCGAGCACCTGGTGGGTCGGGTCGAAGGCGATCGTCTCGTGGACGCCCCAGTCCCAGGTGATGGCGATGACATGCCCGACGCCGGGATCGCCGCCCATGCCGCCGTCGTCGAAGGCCGCTTCCCAGACCCCGAGGGCCGACGGATCCTTGGCGGTGACGTTGGCCAGCGACATCTCGTCCAGCGTCACGCCGGACAGCGTGTAGCTGTGCTGGTTCGACGGCAGTGAGATCACGACCGAGCCGTCGACCTCCGACACGGTGAAGTATTCGCCGGCGATCCAGCCGAAATCGAGCACCTGGTGGGCCGGATCGAACGCGACGGTTTCGTGGACGCCCCAGTTCCAGGTGATGCTGACGATGTGGTCCAACGCGTCCCCCCTGCCCCCATGTCCGGCCCCGCGCCGCCAGCGCGGGAGCCGAAGCCATGATGCCGGAGGTCCCGGTTTCGCCTATAACGCAATCTGGTCCAATTCGGACGCGAGTTTTTGGCGATAGTGACGGTGGTTTGATCCAGTTTGGCGCGATGGACCGAGACGGCCCGCGGCCTCACACCGCAGGGGAAAGGACGTGGATCCTGCGATCGGCCACGTGCTCGCGCGTCTTGGCCGCGTAGGCCGCCATGTGTGCCGAAGCGGCGTGGGCCTTGAGGTCCTCCGCCGTCGCCCATTTCTCGACGACGACGAAGGTGTCGGGGCCGTAGAGCGCCGGGAAGCCCTCGGCGTCGACCACCGGGACGTACTCGATGCAGCCCTTCTCGGCATGGACCGCCGGCATGTTCGCGCGGAAATGTTCCAGGATGGTCGCCCGCATGCCGGGCTTGGCGGTGATGACGGCGAGGACGTGGATCATCGGCGGTCTCTGGCTCCCCTCGATCGATGGATCTCAGGCCGGCTGGCCCGGATTCGGCGGCGATTCGGCCTGAAGGAAATCGAAGTCGCAACCCCGGTCGGCCTGCAGCACATGGTCGACATAGAGCTTCTCGTAGCCGCGCGCCGCGCGCGGTGCCGGGGTCCAGGCCGCCCGGCGGCGGGCGAGTTCGTCGGCCGCGACCAGGAGGTCGAGGCGGCGCGCCGGCACGTCCATCTCGATCAGGTCGCCGTCGCGGACGAGCGCCAGCGGGCCGCCGACGGCCGCCTCGGGCGAGACGTGCAGCACGATCGAGCCGGACGCGGTGCCGCTCATCCGGGCATCCGAAATGCGGACCATGTCCCTGACCCCGGCGCGCGCCAGCTTCTTCGGAATGGGGATGCCGCCCGCCTCCGGCATGCCGGGGGCGCCGACCGGGCCGGCATTGCGCAGCACCAGCACATGGTCCTTGGTCACCGGCAGGTCGGGATCGTCGATGCGCGCCATCAGGACGGCGATGGTGTCGAACACCATCGCGGGGCCGCGGTGCCGCATCAGCGCGTCGGTGGCGGCGGCGCGCTTGATGACGGCCCCGTCCGGCGCCAGCGAGCCCCGCAGGATGCAGAGCGCCTCGCCGGCCTGGATCGGGTCGGCGATGGGCCGGATGATCCGGTCGTCGACCCAGTCCGGCGTTCCGGCCAGCGCCTCGCCCAGGGTGCAGCCCATCACCGTCGGCGCCGCGAGGTCGAGCCGGTCGCCGAGCCGCTTCATCAGCGCCGGCAGGCCGCCCGCGCCGTGGAAATCCTCCATGTAGTTCTTGCCGACCGGCTTGACGTCGATCAGCACCGGCGTCTCGCGGCCGATGCGGTCGACCTCCGCGAGGTCGAGCGGAATGCCGAGCCGTCCGGCGATCGCCGACAGGTGGACGATGCAGTTGGTCGACCCGCCCAGCGCCTGCAGCACCGTGGCGGCGTTGCGCAGCGAGGCGGCGGTGACGATCTCCGACGGGCGCGGCCCGCCGGCGATCGCCATCTCGGCGGCGCGCCGGCCCGCCGCCTCGGCATGGCGCAGTCGCTCGGAATGGACCGCCGGGATCGAGGTGCCGCCGGTCAGCATCAGGCCCAGCGTCTCCGCCATCGCCGCCATGGTGCTGGCGGTGCCCATGATCGTGCAGGTGCCGTGGCTCGACACCAGCCGGCCGTGCGCGTCGGCGAGCTGCCGGTCGTCGATCTCCCCGGCGCGGTGGGCCGCCCACAGCCGGCGGCAGTCGGAGCAGGCGCCGAGCCGCTCGTTCTCGAAGCGGCCGGTCACGGTCGGTCCCACCACCAGCATGACCGCCGGCATGTCGGCGCTGATCGCGCCCATGATCTGCGCCGGCACCGTCTTGTCGCAGCCCCCGATCAGCACCGCGGCGTCGATCGGCTGGCGCTTCAGCAGTTCCTCGGTGTCCATCGCCATCAGGTTGCGCAGGATCATCGTCGAGGGGTGGATGAAGGCCTCGTGCAGGGAGACGGTGTGGAATACGAACGGCACCGCGCCGGCGTCGCGGACGCCGCGCGACACCGCCTCGACCAGCTTCGGCACGGTCGCGTGGCAGGGATTGAAGTCGGACGCGGTCGAGGCGATGCCGACGATCGGCCGGTCGAGGATGCCGTCGTCGTACCCCGCCGACTTCAGGAACGCCGTGCGCAGGTACTGGGCGAACCCCTCGTCGCCATAGCTCGTGAGGCGCGACCGCAGACCCGTCTTCTTCATCGCTCGGCTTTCCTGGCAGTGGGCGGTCGAGCCTGCGGATCGAGGGCCGGCCTGTCAACAATCGCCGCCCGAGGAAGCCGATTCGCTCCCGTTTGCGGTCCGTGTGTCGACATCCCGCCGCCCGGAGGGCGGTCAGGCGCGCTGGCCGCGACGGCGACCGCGGCTCGCGACGGCGTCGCGGGCGGCGATCCGCTGCAGGTACACGTCCTTGCTGGGGCGGACATGGTGGACGCAGAGTTCCGCCAGGGGCCAGGGGTCGCTGCCGCCGAGATACTCGATCATCAGCGCGTGGTGGGCGCGCGAGACGGCGAGCTGCGCCGGGTCGGCCAGCGTCTTGGCGCGGATGGCGTAGGTCAGGTCCATGTACTGCTTCACCAGCGCCAGCAGATACTCGTTGCCGCAGAGCCCGAAGAGCGCGGTGTGGAAGCGGTCGTTGGCGTCATGGACGCCGCCGAGGTCGCCGGCGTCGGCGCAACGCTCGTACTCGGCATGGATGGCGGCGATGCGCGCGACGTCCTCGGGCCGGGCGGGCAGCCGGATGCGCAAGGCGGCCTGGCGCTGCAGCATCTCGCGGACCTCGTAGATCTGCAGCACCTCCTCGGCCGAGAAGCTGCGGACGGCGGCGCCCTTGTTGCGCTCGCGCACCACGATGCCGACGCGCTCCAGCCGCACCAGCGCCTGGCGGACGAAGTGGCGGGAGCCGCCGAACCGCTGGTGCAGGTGCTCCTCGCGCAGCCGCGCTCCGGGTTCCAGGCGGCCGAAGATGATGTCCTCCTCGATCTCGCGGGCGATCTGCTCCTCGAGCGTGGTGGTATCCTCGTCGGCGCGGGCTTCGGTCATCGGGTCCGTCGGTGGCCTCTGCCGAAATCATAGGCATCGGACGAGGAAAAGGCGAAGGGAGGAACGTCGGCATGGACCTGCAATTGACGGGACGGACGGCCGTCGTGACCGGTGCCAGCAAGGGCATCGGCCGGGCGATCGCCGAGGCGCTCGCCGCCGAGGGCTGCCACCTGCACCTGGTCGCCCGCAGCGCCGACGCGCTCGCCGCCACCGCGGACGCCATCCGCGCCCGCCGCCAGGTGACGGTGGCGACGCACCCGCTCGACCTCGCCGCGCGCGGCGCGGCCGAAACCCTGGCGGGGCTCTGCGGCGACGCCGAGATCCTGGTGAACAATGCCGGCGCCATCCCGGGCGGCAGCCTCGACGCCGTCGACGAGGAGCGCTGGCGGGCGGCCTGGGACCTCAAGGTCTTCGGCTACGTCAATCTCGCCCGCGCCTTCCATGCCCGCATGAAGGCCCGGCGGGCGGGGGTCATCCTCAACGTCATCGGCCTCGCCGGGGAGCGCTTCGACTACGGCTACATCGCCGGCAGCACCGGCAATGCCGGGCTGATGGCCTTCACCCGTGCCCTCGGCAGCTGGAGCCTCGACTATGGCGTCCGGGTGCTCGCCGTGAATCCCGGTGCGGTGATGACCGACCGCATCGTCCAGCTCATGCGGACGCGGGCCGAAGCCGAACATGGCGACCCCGGACGCTGGCGCGAGTACTTCTCCGGCCTGCCGATGGGCCGGCCGGCCGACCCGGCGGAGGTCGCCGACCTCGTCTGCTTCCTCGTCTCGCCGCGCGCATCCTACCTCAGCGGCGTCGTCTATGCGGTCGATGGCGGGGCCGCCGCGCGCAGCGGCAGCCCGCCCGCCGGACCGGCCGCGGGGGTGCGCCGCGGCAGCGACCCGATGCGCCTTGCGGGCCGCACCGCGATTGACCAGAGTGCGCGCCACAACCGCATTCGGGGAGGAAGATTCGTGAAGATCACCCGCTATCTCGGCTTGGCGGCGCTGGCCGGCGCGCTCGTCTCCGCCTCGGCCGTCTCGGCGCAGACGTCCGTCAAGATCGGCTACGCGCTGCCCAACAACTCGCACTACGGCGCCGGCGCCAACGCCTTCGCGGCCGAGCTCGAGCGGGCGGCTCCCGGCCGCTTCAAGCTCGAGCAGTTCCCGGCGAGCGCGCTCGGCGGCGAGCGCGAGATGATCGAGAGCGTGCAGCTCGGCACGCTCGACCTCGTCATCACCTCGAGCGGACCGGTCGGCAACTTCGTGCCCGAGGTGGCGATCACCGACATCCCCTTCCTCTTCCGCGACACCGCGCATGCCCGCGCCGTCCTCGACGGCCCGATCGGCGAGGAGCTGCTGGGCAAGTTCCCGGCCAAGGGCATGGTGGCGCTGGCCTGGGGCGAGCAGGGCTTCCGCCACCTGACCAACGGCAAGCGCGTGGTCCAGGCGCCCGACGACATGAAGGGCCTGAAGCTCCGCACCATGGAGAACCAGGTCCACATGCTGGCCTTCCGCACGCTGGGCGCCAACCCGACGCCGATGGCGTGGCCGGAAGTCATCCAGGGCCTGCAGCAGGGAACCATCGACGGCCAGGAGAACCCGATCTCGGTGATCGTCAGCGCCAAGATGGCCGAGGTCCAGAAGCACCTGACGCTGACCCGGCACGTCTTCTCGCCGGCCCTCGTCATCGTCTCCAAGCAGCGCTTCGACGGCCTCTCGGACGCCGACAAGGCCGCCTTCCGGTCCGCCGGCAAGGCGGCTGCGGCCGGCATGCGCAGGTTCGTCGACGACGTCGAGACCAAGGGCGTCGAGACCCTGAAGGGCCAGGGCATGCAGGTGGTGACCGCGGTCGACACGGCCAAGTTCCAGGCGGTGCTGGCGCCGGCCTATGCCGAGTACGCCAAGCGCTTCGGCCAGGCGAAGATCGACGCCATCCGCAACCACAAGTGACCGAGCGCGGCCCGGCGGCGGACGCCGCCGGGCCGCCATCTGCGAGGCGCCCATGCTGGCCACCCTCGACCGCGGGATCCTCGGCGCCAACCGGGCGCTGATGATCCTGGCGCTCGCCGCCATGTCGGTCGTCGTCTTCGTCAACGTCATGCTGCGCTACCTGACGGCCGAATCCGTGGTCTGGGCCGAGGAGGTGGCGCGCTACCTGATGGTGTGGCTGACCTGCCTCGGGATCGGCCCGCTCATCCGCATGGGCGGCCATGTCGCCATCGACAACCTCCAGGACGCGCTGCCGACGCCGCTCGCCCGCGCCGTCCGGGTCCTCGTCGCCGGCATCGTGCTGGCCTTCTGCGTCTTCCTCGCCTGGATCGGCTGGCGCTTCGCGATGCGCACCATGGTGCAGACGACCCCGGTCCTGGAAATCCCCTTCGGCTACGTCGCGGCCGCCGTCCCGGTCGGCGGGGCGCTCGCGGTCTGGCACCTGCTGGCGGTGCTGGGCGGCTATGTCCGCGACCGCCGCTTCGAAGAGGAGCCCGAACTCGATCCGAACGCGGCGGGGTCGCTGTGATCACCGCCACCCTCTTCGGCAGCCTCGTGCTGTTCCTGGCGCTGGGCGTCCCCGTCGCCTTCGCCATCGGCGCCGCCACCTTCTCGGCGATGACCGTCCAGGGGCTTCCCTACATCAGCCTCGTGCAGAAGCTCTTCACCGGCATCGACAGCTTCCCGCTGATGGCGATCCCGTTCTTCCTGCTGGCGGCGGAACTGATGACCGGCGGGGCGCTGGCACACGTCCTGCTGCGCTTCGCGGCGATGTTCGTCGGCCACCGCCGCGGAGGGCTCGGCCACACCAACGTCCTGACCATCACCTTCTTCTCGGGCATCAGCGGCTCGGCCCTGGCCGACGCCGCCGGGCCGGGCGCCATCCTCATCCGCATGATGCGCAACAGCGGCTATCCGCCCGCCTACGCGGCGGCGCTGACCGCCTGCGCCTCGATCGTCGGACCGATCATCCCGCCCTCGATCATCATGATCATCTATGCCCTCCAGGACCAGCGCGTGTCCGTGCTCGGCCTGTTCTGGGCGGGCGTCATCCCCGGCCTGATGATCTCGGGCGCCATGCTCGGCTACAATGCCTGGATCAGCCGGCGGAACGACTATCGCGGCGAAGGCGGGCCGCCGACGCTGGCCGAGATCGTCGCCACCACCTGGCGCGCCCTGCCGGCCCTCTTCCTGCCGGCGCTCATCGTCGGCGGCATCCACTCGGGCGCCTTCACGCCGACCGAGGCCTCGGTGGTGGCCGTGTTCTATGCGCTCGCGGTCGGGCGCTGGATCTACGGCACGCTCGCCTGGGGGATGCTGCCCGCGATCATGGTGCGGTCCGCCCTGCTGACCGCCTCGGTGCTGCTGATCGTCGCCATGTCGGCCGCCTTCGCCTGGGTCCTGACCTACGCCCAGGTGCCGCAGGCGCTCGCCAGCTGGATCGGCACCCTCGGCCTGTCGCCGCTCGCCTTCCTCATCGGCGTCAACGTCCTGCTGCTGGTGTTCGGCATCTTCATCGAGCCCCTGCCGGGGGTCATGGTGCTGGTGCCGATCCTGGCGCCGATGGCCGCCGCGCTCGGCATCGACCCGACGCATTTCGCCATCGTCGTCATCGTCAACCTGACGATGGGGCTCATCACGCCACCGGTCGGCGGGCTGCTCTTCATCGTCTCCCTGGTCGCCAAGGTGCCGATGTCGGCCCTGTCACGGGCCCTGATGCCGATGCTGGGGCTGCAGCTGCTGGTGCTGCTCGCCCTGACGCTGGTGCCCGAGTTCAGCACGTTCCTGCCGAACCTCGTCGGCCGTCACTGAGAGGCCGCGTCGTACGCTCCGCGGCCGCCCGAGGTCGCGAACCGCTCTTCCGGCGACAGCACCAGGCGGTGGCGGCCGACGAGCGCGAAATAGGCGATGCCGACCGCGAACCAGACGGCGACGCCGATGACGCCGGCGCGGTAGACCGGGTCGGCGAGCTGGAAGCCCAGGGTCACCAGCGCGATGGCGATGGTGACGACCGCGCCCGGGACGCCGAACGGGCTGCGGTAGGGGCGGGGGACGTGCCCCATGCGCCGCCGCAGCACGACGAAGGCGAGGCACTGGAGGATGTAGGACAGCATGGCCCCGAACACGACCATGTTGAGCAGCATCCCGGAAATGACGACCGTTCCCCGCTCCGGCCCGAGGACGGCCCAGACGACGATCATGATCGCGAGCCCGACCGCCGCCCCCGCGACCATCGCCAGGTGCGGCGTCTTGCGCTGCCCGTGCGTCACCGACAGGACGCGCGGGAAGTAGCCCGCCCGCGACAGCGAATAGATCTGCCGCCCCTGGGCGAAGATGATGGTGTGGAAGCTGGCGATCAGCCCGAGGGCGGCGACGACGGCGAGCAGCCGGCCGATGCCGTCGCCGTAGATCGCCTTGAAGCCGTCGAGCAGCGGCTCGGCCGAGGTCGACAGGCGGAAGGCCCCGCCGGCGATCGCCGAGTTGAGCCACAGGGTGAGGAACGCGGACAGGATCAGCGTGGCGATGCCGAGGACGAGGCCGCGCGGCAGGTCGCGGCGGGGATCGAGCGATTCCTCGGCGGCCAGCGGCAGTTCCTCGATCGCGAGGAAGAGCCAGACCGCATAGGGCAGCGACGCCAGGACGCCCATCGCCCCGAATGGCAGGAACGGCCCCTGCCCTTCGGGCAGCTGCACCGGCTTGCCGTCCGGCCCGGCGGCGATGTCGAGCGCCCAGCGACCGAAGTCGGACACCGGCCAGGCCGACGCCCAGAACCCGACGAGACAGGCCAGCGCCGCCAGCGTCACCACCACCGTCACCCGGAAGGTCATGGCGACGCCGTGGACATTGAGCCCGACGAAGACGAGGTAGGCCACCACCCAGATCGCCGGCTGCCACGCCGTCGGCAGGCCGACGATCGTGCCGACATAGGCGCCGATGAAGGAGACGATGACGGCCGGGGCGAGGACATACTCGACGTTCTCGCAGAGCCCGGTCAGGAACCCGCCCCACGGCCCCATGGCCGAGCGCGCGAAGGAATAGGCGGCGCCGGTATGCGGCAGGGCCGCGCTCATCTCGGCGATCGAGAAGGCGAGCCCGAGATACATCACGGTGATCGCCAGGGTGGCGACGAAGAGGCCGCCCCATCCACCGGTCGCCAGGCCGAGGTTCCAGCCCGAGAAATGGCCGGAGATCACCGCCCCGACGCCGAGCGCCCAGAGCGCCAGGACGCCGGCATGGCGGCGCAGGCCGCGGGCGGCGAAATAGCCGGGCCCGACCGTCTCGTAGGTAACCCCGCCCAACCCATTCGCCACGGCCGTCCCTCCCTCCGGTCGATCCACGGCAAGATTACCGCATGGTCGGGACGCGGGCGATGCGCCGCGCAGCCGATCGGCGACGCGGAACCGACGCGGCGGGCTTCCCTCGCCGCCCGCCGTCGTGGGAGCATCGGCGACCGTCACCGCTGCCGATCCGAGGAGATCCCTTCCCGATGACCCTGGAAGTCGAATGGCGCAAGCTGCGCGCCGACGAGTTGCGCCGGCGTGCCGCCGAGGATGCGATCGTGATCCTGCCGGTCGGCTCGCTCGAGCAGCACGGCCCCCACCTGCCGGTCGAAGTCGACTCGATGCTCGGCGAGACCGTGGCGCTGGAAGCGGCGCGGCGGGTCGCGGCCAAGGGCGAGCCGATCCTCGTCCTGCCGATGCTCTGGACCGGCCTCTCCGAGCATCACATGAGCTTCGGCGGCACCATCACGCTCGACGACCAGACCTTCCTCGCCGTGCTCCGCTGCATCGTGAAGTCGGTCGTCCGCCACGGCTTCCGCCGCATCGTCCTGCTCAACGGCCACGGCGGCAACGACAATGCGATGCGGGTCGCGGCCGACATGCTGACGCCCGAGTTCCAGGTGCCGATCGTCCAGTTCACCTACTGGTACGCCGCCGCCGAGCCGATCGCGGCCATCCTGGAGACGCAGAAGGGCCTACGCCACGCCTGCGAGGCCGAGACCTCGATGATGATGGCGCTCCGCCCCGAGCTCGTGGCGCGCGAGCGCATCCCGCTCGCCAAGTCCAACGTCACGCCCGAGGTCTCGGACCTGGTCGGCGGCGGCATGTACAAGTGGCGGACGCTCGGCGCCATGTCGTCCTCGGGTGTCATGGGCAATCCCGAGGCGGCCACGCCGGAGAAGGGCGCGCGGCTGATCGCCGGCATCGCCGACGAACTGGCCCGGAAGCTGCTGAACAAGGACTTCTGGGCGCTGCCGTTCCTCTCCGAACCGGTGACGCCCTAGGAGGGACCCGCAGGATGCCGAGGATCGACGGCGGCCGGCTGATCGCCGACCTCAAGCGGATGGCCGAATTCGGCCGCTACAAGACGGGCGTCCACCGCCCGATGCTGTCCGAGCCGGACATCGCCTCGCGGCAGTGGCTGGCCGAGCGGATGCAGGACGCCGGACTGGAGCCGACGATCGACGGCGTCGGCAACGTCGTCGGCCGCCGCCCGGGCGCCGGCCCGCGCCTGCTCGTCGGCTCGCACACCGACACCCAGCCCCGGGGGGGCTGGCTCGACGGGGTCATGGGCGTGATGTACGGCGTCGAGCTGGCCCGCGCGTTCCGCGACGACCCGCGGCTGGCGGGCGTCGGCATCGACGTCGCCTCCTGGGCGGACGAGGAAGGCAATTTCCTCAGCTTCCTCGGCAGCCGCTCCTTCGTCGGCGAACTGGACGAGGCCGAGATCGCCGGCGCCCGGGGACGCGACGACGGCGCCAGCCTGCCCGCGGCGCTGGCGCGCTGCGGGCTTGCGGGGCGGCCTCGGCTGACGATCGAGCCCGGTCGCCATGTCGGCTATCTCGAGGCCCATATCGAGCAGGGCGGCGTCCTCGAATCCGAGGGGCTGCGGATCGGCGTCGTCACCTCGATCGTCGGCATCCGCGCCTATCGGGTCGCCTTCACCGGCAAGCAGAACCACGCCGGAACCACGCCCATGCCGATCCGCCGCGATGCCGGGGTGGCGCTGGTGCGCTTCTGCAACCGCATCTACGAGCGCTTCGCCGAACTCACGGGCCCGCGGACGGTGTGGACGGTGGGCAAGATCACGCTCGATCCCGGGGCGCCGTCGATCATCCCGGGCCGCGCCGAGATGGTCCTCCAGTTCCGGGACGCCGACACCGCCGTTCTCGACCGCTTCGAGGCGGCCGTCCACGCGCTGGCGGCCGAGATGAATGCCGCCGGCCCCTGCCCCGTCGAACTGGAGCGCACGTCCGACACCGCGCCGACGATGATGGACGACCGTTTCCAGGCGGCGCTCGCCGAGACGGCGGAGCGCCACCTGCCGGGCGGGTGGATGCGGATGCCGTCCGGTGCCGGCCACGACGCCCAGATCATCGCCCACAGGCTGCCGGCCGGGATGATGTTCATCCCCTCGATCGGCGGCGTCAGCCACCACTACAGCGAGGACACGGCCGAGGCCGACATCGTGCTCGGCTGCCAGGTCTTCGCCGATGCCGCCGAACGGATCCTGCTGGCCGGCTGATCTGTCGCCCGGCGGGAACGAGCAGGCGAAGGACGCGACGCCGGTCGGGTCGGCAGGTCCCGGTGCCGTTCGTCACCCCGCCAGCAAGCGGGCGTGATGGTCGATGTGATCGGCGACGAAGGTCTGGATGAAGAAGTAGCCGTGGTCGTAGCCGGGGTGTCGGCGCAGTTCCAGCGGCTGGCCGCCCGCACGGCAGGCGGCCTCGAAGAGATCCGGGTGGAGCTGATTGGCGAGGAACTGGTCGTCGAGGCCCTGGTCGATCAGGATCGGCCCGGTGCGCGCACCCGACCTGACCAGTTCGGTCGCGTCGTAGGCGGCCCAGCGGGCGCGATCGGTCCCGAGATAGTTCGAGAAGGCCTTCTCGCCCCACGGGCAACGCATGGGTGCGGCGATCGGCGCGAAGGCCGAGACGGAGCGGAAGCGGTCGGGGTTGCGCAGCCCGATCACGAGCGCGCCGTGGCCGCCCATGGAATGGCCGAAGACGCCGATCCGGCCGGCATCGACCGGGAACTCCGCTGCGACGAGGTCCGGCAGTTCGCGCGCGACGTAGGAATACATGCGGTAGGCGTCGCGCCACGGCGCCTCGGTCGCATCGAGGTAGAAGCCGGCCCCCTGCCCGAAGTCCCACGCCGCCTCGTCGCCCGGGAAGCGGCGGTCGCGCGGCGAGGTGTCGGGCGCGACGAGCGCGATCCCGGCTTCGGCCGCCCGGCCAAGGGCACCCGCCTTGATGACGAAGGTTTCCTCGGTGCAGGTCAGGCCGGCGAGATAGAAGAGCGCCGGCACCGGCCCGCGTTCGGCGGCCGGCGGCAGGTAGACCGCGAACCGCATCTCGCCGCCGATCGCCGCCGAGGGGTGCGAGTGGTACTGCAGCCAGCCACCGAAGGCGCGGTGGCGGCTGCGCAGCGCGACCCGCATCAGAACTCCACCACGCTGCGGATCGACTTGCCCTCGTGCATCAGGTCGAAGCCCTCGTTGATGCGCTCGAGCGGCAGCTTGTGGGTGATGAGGTCGTCGATGTTGATGCGGCCGTCCATGTACCAGTCGACGATCCTGGGCACGTCGGTGCGGCCGCGGGCGCCGCCGAAGGCCGTACCCTTCCAGACGCGGCCGGTGACGAGCTGGAACGGCCGGGTCATGATCTCCTCGCCCGCTGCGGCGACGCCGATGATGATGCTCTGGCCCCAGCCCTTGTGGGCGCATTCGAGCGCCTGCCGCATCACCTTGACGTTGCCGGTGCAGTCGAAGCTGTAGTCGGCGCCGCCGCCGGTCAACTCGACGAGGTGGCCGACGATGTCGCCCTGGATATCCTTCGGGTTGACGAAGTCGGTCATGCCGAACTTGCGGGCGAGCTCGGCCTTGGCCGGGTTGAGGTCGACGCCGACGATCTGGGCCGCGCCCACCATGCGCGCGCCCTGGATGACGTTGAGGCCGATGCCGCCCAGCCCGAAGACGACGACCCGGGCGCCGGGCTCGACCTTGGCCGTCCAGATGACGGCGCCGATGCCGGTCGTCACGCCGCAGCCGATGTAGCAGACCTTGTCGAAGGGCGCGTCGGACCGGATCCTGGCGAGGGCGATCTCGGGCACCACGATGTGGTTCGAGAAGGTCGAGGTGCCCATGTAGTGGTAGAGCGGCTTGCCGCCGAGGCGAAAGCGGCTCGTCCCGTCGGGCATGACGCCGCGGCCCTGGGTGAGGCGGATCTTCTGGCACAGGTTGGTCTTGCGCGAGAGGCAGTATTCGCACTCGCGGCACTCGGGCGTGTAGAGCGGGATGACGTGGTCGCCCGGCTTCAGGCTGGTCACCCCCGCCCCGACCTCGAGCACGATTCCCGCCCCCTCGTGGCCGAGGATCGAGGGGAACAGCCCCTCGGAGTCGGCGCCCGACAGCGTGTAGTAGTCGGTGTGGCAGATGCCGGTCGCCTTGACCTCGACCAGCACTTCGCCCGCCTGCGGGCCCTGCAGCTCGACCTCGACGATCTCCAGCGGCTTCTTGGCCTCGAAGGCGACGGCGGCACGGGTCTTCATGGCGGAACGGGCTCCGGCTGGTCGGGAAACGGGGCCGCAGACTGTCTCAACCACAGGCGCGGCGCAACGCTCAGACGACGTCCGAAGGCGATCCTCGCCGCCGTGCCGGCCGCGACCTACTGCTCGACGAACGCCTTTTCGATCACGTAGTGGCCGGGCTTGGCCTGGCTGCCCTCCTCGAAGCCGCGCGCCTCCAGCATCGCGCGGGCGTCGCGCAGCATCGACGGGCTGCCGCAGAGCATCAGCCGGTCCTTCGCCGGATCGAGCGGATCGAGGCCGAGATCGCGGAAGATGCGCCCTTCGGCGATCAGGTCGGTGATCCGGCCCTGGGTGTGGAAGGGCTCGCGCGTCACCGTCGGGTAGTAGACGAGCTTCTCGCGGACCATGTCGCCGATCAGCTCGTTCTCCGGCAGTTCCCTGGTGATGAGGTCGCGATAGGCGAGCTCGGCGGTGACGCGGCAGGTGTGGGTGAGCACGACCTTCTCGAAGCGCTCGTAGGTCTCGGGATCGCGGATCAGGCTGAGGAAGGGGGCGAGACCGGTGCCGGTGCCGAGCAGGTAGAGGATCTTGCCCGGCAGCAGGTTGTCGAGCAGCAGCGTGCCGACCGGCTTGCGGCCGACCAGGATCGTCTGCCCGACCTGGAGGTGCTGGAGCCGGGAGGTCAGCGGCCCGTCGGGCACCTTGATCGAGAAGAATTCCAGCGTCTCGTCGTAGTTCGCGCTCGCCATGCTGTAGGCGCGCAGCAGCGGCTTGCCGTCGACCGGCAGGCCGATCATCGTGAACTGCCCGCTCTGGAAGCGGAACGCCGGGTCGCGGGTCGTGGTGAAGCTGAACAGCGTGTCGGTCCAGTGATGGACGGACAACACGCGCTCCTCGCGCAGGTTGCTCATCGGGCAGGCCGGCCTTCTCGTGGGGTCGGATTCGGGTGCGTCACTAAATGACCTCGCTTCGGCCTTTTTTCTGCGAATGATTTGCACTATCAATGTTGCCGTGCAGCATCGCGGCAATTGGTCGCAAGGAGGAGCTTTGGATCGCATCCCCCCAATCGGCGGCGACGTCGTCGATCCGACGCGTCGGCGCCCGGCGGGTTACGAGACCGACGCGCCGGTCGCAGACCTGACGCCGGGCGAACTGTTCCCGCTCTCGGCCTTGCGCCTCTGGGCCGCGCCGCATCGCCGGCCGGACGAGCGCCATCCCGACTGGCGGGACGGCTTCGCGCTGGCCGACCTCGACGTCGACGCGGCCGCCGCCTTCGAAGCCTTCATGGCCACGCTCCTGGCGACCGCCTCGGCGACGCTCGACGTGCGCTGCGCCCGCTGCCCCCGTCTCGGCGCCGACGAGGCGACCTTCCTGCTCGCCGTCGGCCATCTCCAGCGGCACCGTCCGCTCGGCGCGACGCGCGTCCTCGCCCGCTGGATGCCGCCCGCCGCCGTGCGCAGCGGCCTCGTCCATCTCGGCCGTTTCGCGCGCGCGGCCGCCGATGCCGACCTGTGGATCCCTTCGGTCCGGATCGAGGCCCGCCGCATCCAGGAAGCCGGCATCGATGCCGGCCTCACCCGCGTCCACTGATCGCCGGCGGGGCCGCCGCGCCGTTCAGCGAAACCGCGCCACCACCTCCAGGAAGCGCTCCCCGTAGCGGGCGAGCTTGGCCTCGCCGACGCCATGCACCAGCCGCATGGCGTCGAGCGAGGTGGGGCGGCGCTGGGCCATGTCGATGAGCGTCCGGTCGGCGAAGACGACATAGGCCGGCACCGCCTGGGCGCGCGCGAGTTCGGCGCGCAGCGCCTTGAGCGCCGCCAGCAGCGACTGGTCCTCGGGTTGGGCAAGCGTCGCCGGCGGCGACTTCGCGCGCGCGCGGCCGCCCGGAGCCAGGACGTCGCGCCGGATTTCGATCCGCTCCTCGCCGCGCAGCACCCGGCGGCCGCGGTCGGTCACCAGCCAGCGGCCGTGCTGCACGATGTCGATCTGGATCAGCCCGGCGGCATAGATCTGGCGGAAGATCGACCGCCAGCCATTGGCGTCGCGCTCCTTGCCGACGCCGAAGGTCGGCAGGCGGTCGTGGCCGAAGCGGCGGATCGCCTCGGTGTCGGCACCGACCAGGATCTGCACCAGATGCTCGGTGCCGAAGCGCTCGCCGGTGCGCAGGATGGCCGACATCGCCTTCTGCGCCTCGACGGTGCCGTCGAACGTCTCGACGCCCTCCCGGCAGAGGTCGCAGTTGCCGCAGGGCTCGGTCGTTTCCGCGAAATAGGCGAGCAGCGTCTGGCGGCGGCAGCGCGGCGCCTCGCAGAGCGCGACCAGCGCGTTGAAGCGCTGGCGCTCGACCCGCTTCTGCGCCTCCGAGGCGTCGCTTTCCTCGATCTGCACGCGCCGGAGGCGCATGTCGTCGAGGCCGTAGAGCGTCAGCGTGTCGGCCGGCAACCCGTCGCGGCCGGCGCGCCCGATTTCCTGGTAGTAGGCTTCGACCGACTTCGGCAGGTCGGCATGGGCGACGTAGCGCACGTCCGGCTTGTCGATCCCCATGCCGAAGGCGACCGTGGCGACGACGATCACCCCGTCCTCCGCCTGAAAGACGTCCTGGACGCGGTCGCGCGCCTCCTTGTCCATGCCGGCGTGATAGGCGAGCGCCCGGTGACCCTGCCCGCGCAGATACTCCGCGAGGTCCTCGGTCTTCTGGCGGGAGGCGCAGTAGACGATGCCGTTCTGCCCGGCGCGCTGGCCGACGAAGGCGGCGATCTGGTTGCGGGCGCTGCCCTTCGGGCTCATGGCGAGGAAGAGGTTGGGCCGGTCGAAGCCCTGGACGAAGATTTCGGGATCGCCGTCGAACAGCCGCTCGACGATGTCGGCCCGGGTCGCGGCGTCGGCGGTGGCGGTGAGCGCGATCGTCTGCACGCCGTCGAGCGCCGCCCGCACCTGCCCGAGCGCCAGGTATTCGGGCCGGAAGTCGTGGCCCCATTGCGAGACGCAGTGCGCCTCGTCGATGGCGAGCAGCGACGGCCGGCAGTCGCGCAGCATCTGGATCGTGTCCTCGCGCACCAGGCGTTCGGGCGCGGCGTAGAGCAGGCGGAGCGTGCCGTCGCGCAGGCCCTGGCGGACGCGCCGGTTCTCGTCCGGGTCGTTGGCGGAGTTGAGGCTGCCGGCGGCGACGCCATAGTCGCGAAGCTGCCGCACCTGGTCGCGCATCAGCGCGATCAGCGGCGAGACGACGACCACCGGCCCGTCGCGCAGCAGCGCCGGAAGCTGGTAGCAGAGCGACTTGCCGCTCCCGGTCGGCATCACCGCGAGCACGTCGCGTCCCGCCAGCACCGCCTCGACCACCGCCTCCTGCCCCGGCCGGAACCCGTCGAACCCGAAGACGGTACGGAGCGCGGTGCGGGCGCGGCCTTCCGGCGCCGTGGCGGGGCGAATCGACATGGCCGACATATGAACCGGAAACCGGTGGGGCGGGTACCCCTCGCCGCGACGAATTGCGGTCCGCCGGGACCTCCCCCGAGGCGCCATGCCCCGCCTCGACCTCGACCCGGAGGACCCGGCGTCGCGCGCCGCGCACCGGCTCGTCGGCGGCCGGCTCCTGGGCGAGTTCGACGCCGGCCGCGGGACCGTCGACGGCGCCGCGGAGGCCATGTCATGCTTGCCAGGTCCGCCGATCCGAACGGAGCCTGCGCCATGACCGTGCGTCTCTTCGCCCTCACCTGCGGCCGCCTCGAGGTCGACATGGCGGCGATGATGGAGGGCGAGGCCGGCCGGAAGCTGGTGCCGGTCCCGACCTTCCTCGTCGAGCATCCGAAGGGCAACGTCCTCTACGACACCGGGATGCACCCGCTGCTCCAGTCCGACCCCGCGGCTCGGCTCGGCGCCGCCAAGGCGGCCCGGTTCGGCTACGACTACGTCCCCGGCGAGGAGGTGAGCGCCCGGCTGGAGCAGATCGGCCGCGACCCGGCCCGGATCGAGCGCGTCGTCACCTCCCACCTGCATTTCGACCATTCCGGCGGCAACGGGCTGATCCCCAACGCCGAACTCATCGTCCAGCAGGACGAGTGGGCGGTCGGCACCGATCCCGAGCGCGGGCCGCAATGGGGTCTCGACGGCGACGACCTCAAGCTCGGCCATCCGGTGCGGCGGGTCGACGGCGAGCACGACGTCTTCGGCGACGGCCGCGTCGTCTGCATTCCGACGCCGGGGCACACGCCCGGCCACCAGTCGCTGCGGGTGCGGCTCGACGGCGGCGAGGTCGTGCTCGCCGGCGACGCCTGCTATTTCTGCCGGACGCTCCGCGAGCGCCGCCTGCCGGCGCGCGTCTACGACCGCGAGAAGATGCACGCCTCGCTCGAGCGGCTGGCGGCGCTGGAGCGCGGCGGCGCCCGCATCGTCTTCGGCCACGACCCGGAATCCTGGGCGCTTGTGCCGCAGGCGCCGGCCGAGATCGCGTTCTGAGAGGAGGACCGACCGCCATGGCGAAGCCGGCCGTCACCATCTACCACAACCCCGCCTGCAGCACCTCGCGCAAGGTCCTGGCGGCGATCCGCGCCGCCGGCCACGAGCCCCGGATCGTCGAGTACCTGAAGACCCCGCCCGACCGCGCGACGTTGGCCGACCTGCTCGCGCGCGCCGGCGTGACGCCGCGCCAGGCGATGCGCACCAAGGGCGGACTGTGGCGCGAACTCGGTCTCGACGATCCGGCGAAGGACGGCGACGCCATCCTCGACGCGCTCGCCGCCAACCCGGCCCTCATCGAGCGACCGATCGTCGTCACCGGGCGCGGCGTGCGGCTGTGCCGCCCGCCCGAGCGGCTGGCCGAGATCCTGGCCTGACGGTCATGCTGCGGGCTGCCGTCCAGCTGCTGTTCGTTGCCCTGGCGGCGCTGCCGGCCGCGGCGGAGACGGCGGTCGAGCGCGGCGCCTATCTCGTCGAGACGATCCTCGCCTGCGGCAATTGCCACACGCCCAAGGACCCCGCCGGGCAGCCGCTGCGCGACCGCAACCTGTCGGGCGGGCACGCCTTCGACACGCCCACGTTCGCCGCCACCGCCCCCAACATCACGCCCGACCGCGACACCGGCATCGGCGGCTGGAGCGACCAGGATATCCGGCGCGCCCTGGTGGAGGGCATACGCCCCGACCATGCGCGGCTGGCCGGCGTGCCGCTCGCGCCGGTGATGCCGGCCGGCTTCTACCGCGCCATGCTGCCGGAAGACCTCGATGCCGTGATCGCCTACCTGCGGTCGGTGCCGCCGATCCGCAACCGGGTTCCCGACCCCGTCTACCGGCGGCCGGCCCAGCACGCCGCCTATCCGGACGCGGAACGTCCCTATGCTGCCGCCGACATGGCCGATCCGGTGACGCGCGGCCGCTACCTCGCCACCATCGGTCACTGCATGGAGTGCCACTCGCCGATGGTGGCCGGTCGCGTCGACTACGCGCACGGCCTGGGTCGCGGCGGCCGCCGTTTCGACGCCGCCCTCGTCCACGGCTTTCCCGCCGACTGGCCGGGGTCGGTCGCCCCCAACGTCACCCGCCACCCGACGGCCGGCCTCGGCGCATGGACCGACGCCGAGATCGCCCGCGCCATCACCCGCGGCATCGGCCGCGACGGGCGCCGGCTGCAGCCGCCGATGGGCTTCGCCTGGTATGCCGGCCTCCGCCCCGCCGACGTCGCGGCGCTGGTCGCCTGGCTGCGCACCGTCCCGCCCCTCGACTAGGTCAGACGTCGGACGTTCACCGGAAGAACCCGTCGAGGAACGCCGCCGCCGCATCGGAAAGGCCGACGATCTTGTCGGTTCCCTGCCGGTAGAACTTGAAGTCGATCTCGGCGGCGGGCGACCCGTCGCTCCAGTCGCTCCGCCGCGGCAGCTCGGCTCGGCCGAGCGGCCGGACGGCAAGCGCCGTGCGCCGGACCCGGAGATGGACGCGCGGCGTCTGGCGCGCGACGCCGGGCGTCCTCGGCAGGGGCTCGGCGCCGGTGACGATGCCGCGGGCGAAGAGGCCGCGGCCGCCTGCGCGCTCGCTGGCGAACAGGAACAGGCGGTCGCCCGCGGCGATCCTCTTGCCGCCGTACATCGTCCTGTGGGCGGGGAACTCGAACACCTCCGCGCCCGGATCGGCGATCGGCGCCTTGATGGCGAAAGCCATGGTCACTCCGCGTTCACTGGCAGGGCCTTGCTCATGTAGACGGTGAAGCCTTCCATGAAGGGCTCCTCGCGGTCGACGACGTAGCCGTGGCGCTGGTAGAGGCGGACGTTCGCGGCGAACGCCTTGTTGGTGTAGAGCCGCATCTCGCGGTGTCCGAGCGCGGATGCCACCGTTTCGGCGTGGTCGAGCAGGCGGCGGCCATATCCCCGGCCCTGCATCGCCGGATCGACCGCGACGTTCTCGATCAACAGATGGTCGCCCTCGTCGATCATCTCGACCAGCGCCACCGGCCGCCCGTCGACCAGCAGCAGGTCGATCCGGTGCTCGCGCACCGCCCGCTCGTAGTCCGCCGTCATCGGCATCGGTTCGCGGCCGATCAGCGGCACCCACCTGGCATAGGCGGCGCGGGTCAGGTCGCGGATCGTGGCGGCGTCGGCCGCGGTGGCGGGCCGGATGGAAGCTGCGGCCGGACCGGTCTGGCTCATGGCGGGCTCTCCTGGCTGCGGGCAACAAAAAACCCGCCGAGGGATCGGCGGGTCCGGGCTGGCGGAGGGAGTGGAAGTGGACCTAGTCCGGTCGCTTCCGCCTCGCAGATCGGCGCGCGCACGACGCCGACGCCGCCGCCCGGAGGCGGCGGCGTCGGATCGCGAGGTACGGACGCACCGTCATGGTCGAATGATGGCGGAGTGGTCCGGGACGCGTCAACCGGCTGCCGCGACGGCCGCGAATCCGGCGGCCGCCGCCGCCAGGGCGCGGTCGATGTCGGCCTCGCGATGGGCCGCCGACAGGAACATGTTGTGGCGCGGGTGGAAGTAGGCGCCGGCGCGGAGCGCGGCCGCGCAGAAGCGTTCGCCGCGGGCGAAGTCGGGATCGTCCTCGAACAGCACCATCGGCATCTGCACCGGGCCGGTCTGGCGGATGGCGACGCCGTTCGCGGCCGCCAGCGCCGCCAGCCCGTCGCGCAGCCGCTGGCCCATCGCCGTCATGCGGGCGATCGCCCCCTCCTCCTCCATCGCCCGGAGGGTGGCGAGCGCGGCCGCCATGGCCGACGCCTCGCACCAGAAGGAACCGGTGACGAAGACCGAGGCGGCCGCCGCCCGGAAGCGGTCGTTGCCGGTGACCGCGGCGAGCGGGTGGCCGTTGGCGATCGCCTTGCTCCAGCAGGCGAGGTCCGGACGGACGCCGAGCGGCTCCCAGCTTCCGGCCGGGTGCAGCCGGAAGCCGGCGCGCACGTCGTCGAGAACGAGGGCGGCGTCGGCGGCGTCGCAGAGTTCGCGCACGCGCCGGGCGAAGGCGGGCGTCGGCAGTTCCTGGTCGCGGGCGAGGTCGTGGCGGAACGCGGCGACGATGATCCCGGCGAGATCGCCCTTCGCCTGCTCGACCGCCGCCTCGAGGCTGGCGACGTCGTTGTACTCGAAGTGCAGGATGTGCGCCCGGTCCTCCGCCGTGACGCCGACCAGCGACGGCGAGCACCAGGGCATGGAGCCGTGATAGGAGCCGCGGGCGGCCAGGATCTTCCGGCGGCCGGTGCCGGCGCGGGCGATGGTGACGGCCGTCGTGGTGGCATCGCCGCCGTTCTTCTGGAACATCGCCCAGTCGGCATGGGCGACGGTCGCCACCAGCTTCTCGGCCAGTTCCACCATGACCGCACCCGGACCGTTCATGCAGCTGCCCTCGGCCGCCTGACGGCGGACCGCCTCCTCGACACGCGGGTGGCGGTGGCCGAGCACGATCGGCCCCCAGCTGCACATCAGGTCGACATACTCGTTGCCGTCGACGTCCCACAGCCGGCAGCCGTCGCCGCGCGCGAAGAACTGCGGATAGCCCTCCGGCAGCCGGGCGGCATTGAGGTGCCCCCACATCCCGCCCGGCACGACACGGGCGGCCCGCTGGCGCAGCGCGGAATCGACGGAGTTGGGCAGGCTCGGCATGGCACTCTCTCCAGGCGGCGCTAGAAGCCCGCGAACGGCGCGGGGTCGAGGAAGCGGCGCAGCACGTTCTCGGTGATGCGCGAGACGTTGTTGTCGTAGCCGCGGCAGGAGAGCGCGCAGGCCCAGGCGATCGAGCCGGTGGCGAAGACGCCGCCGCCGCCGGCCGTCGGGAAGAACACCATGTCGGCGCGGACATTGGCGTTCTGCTCGCCGTCGAGACCGCGGTGGGCGGTGCGGAACTCCTCGGGCGAGGGCAGGCCGCCATAGCCGATGCGGTCGGCGGTCGCCACCCGCAGCAGGCTGGGCGGCGAGCCCAAGGTCGGCTCGGCGCGGTCGATCTCGAGCCCGGCGGCACCGCCGTTGCGCAGCCCGAAATCGCCGATCCGCTCGTCCGCACCGATGCCCTCGAAGATGAAGGCCGCCCGCGGATCGTGGCTCGCCGGCAGGCGGCGGTACCAGGCCGAACGGTCGAAGACCTGGGCGTCGAAGCCGACGCCGACGAGGCGCTGCGGCGGCCGGCCGTTCTGGCGCCACAGCCCGGCGAACTCGCCGGTGAAGGAATGGTGCGCCTCGCCCGGCTCGCCCTCCCAGGTGCGGACGCCGCTGACGTCGCGCCGGACCTCGATCGCGGACGGCATCTCCGGGCTCCAGGCGATGCGCCAGTAGAAGCCGTTGCCGCCGAGATACATGTGCCGCCCGCCCGCGCTCTGGTAGGCGTCGAACGCGTCCCACATCTCCCGCGAGTAGTATTCCGGGTGCGAGCCGGTGATGACGCAGCGGTACTGCGCCAGGACTGCCGTGCCGTGGCGGTGGATGTCCTCGTCGGTGATGACGTCGTAGGCGAACCCCTTCTCCTCCAGCCAGTCGAGGACGTGGGTGTCGTTGACGTAGTTGAAGGTGTTGGCGCGCGGCCGCATGTTCAGGATCGGCCGGAGCGCCGTCGAATAGATCCAGCCGCTGCCGTCGGAATGGGTGTCGTAGGTCGACAGTCCGAGTTCGCGATGCTCGGCGATGTAGCAGTCGTCGAGCGAGAGCTGGATCAGCCCCTCCAGCATCGATTCCGCGTGGATCTGGTCGAGGCGGAGCGCGCTGTTGGCATAGGCGAGGAAGGTCGCCGTCGAGGCGACGAAGGCGACCGGCGCCTTGGCCCGCCCGAGCGGCGCCCGGACGAAGAACCCGACATGACTCTCGACCGGGGCGCCCTCGGGCCCGGTGCCGGTCATGCGCAGCGCATAGAAGCCGCTCGGCCAGTCGGCGGGGAGATCGAGCGCGAAGTCCGGCTCCCAGCCGGCATCGGCCATGTCGTCGTCGTGGAAATGGACGGCGCCGTAATGGTCGGGCCGCGCCTGCCAGGAATGGCTGCTGCCGTCCCAGTTGGCGCCGGTGACGCCGCGCGCCGGCAGGTTGTAGAGGCGGCCGTCGAGGCGGTTGGCCGAGCGGTCGCGGACGCGATCGGTGCCGATGCCGGCGGAGAAGTCCCAGGCGCCGATCAGGCCGGGCGCGTTCGGCTTCGGGTCGACCGCCTCGCAGAGCGCCCGCAACTCGCCGACGCCGAGGGCGGCCGAGACCAGCCTCGGCCGGTCGATCTTGCCGTTGAAATGGTCGGTCGTCAGCGGGCGACCGCCCTCCTGGCCGGCGCACCGCGCCCCCAGCGTCAGCGGCCCGGTCGCCCGCCAGTTCGCATCCCCCGGCGCCGAGACCGCGACCGAGCAGGTCGCGTCGCGCCCGCCCTGGGGATCGAGGCTCACCTGGTCGAGGACCATGGCGCCGCCCTCGTCGTAGCGGGCGGCGACGAAGACCCACTCGCGCTCGCGCAGCGGCTTCAGCGCGACGGCGGTGGCGGCGTAGCCGTCGACCCGCCGCAGCGAGAGGCGCAGGTAGCCGTCGGGTCCGATCTCCAGGCGCCAGCCGGACCCGTCCGCGCCGACGCGGGCGGCCACGGTCTGGACCGCCCCCGGCTCGCTCTCCCCCTTGGACGGCCAGGTCGGCCACAGGAAGCAGCCGAAGCCGAAGCTGCCGAGCAGCGGCATCGGCAGGCGGTCGGGGATGAGCGCGAAGGAACCGGGCCGGAGCGGCTGGAAGCGCAGCCGGCGGATGCCGTCGACGTCGGAACGCATCGGATGCAGGCGCAGGCCCGGGCCGGCCGGGTCGGGGTCGCCGCAGCGCACGCGCACGACCGCAACCTCGCATTCGGACATGGTGCGGCTGGAGAGATGGAAGGACACGCGCTCGCCGGGCGAGGCGACGAGCGGCGTCGCGTAGCCGAGTACGGAGTTGGTATCGACCATGTCAGGCTCGATTCTCGCCCATGCCTTCGGTCCCACCCGCGTCGTCCGCGATCGCGCGGCCGGTGATCGCCTGCCAGCGCGCCTTGAAGACGTGCCACTCGGCATCCGCCGGATTGTCGAAGGTCTGGTTGCGGAACAGTTCGACCGGCTGGCCGCGGCGCCCGGGCAGGCGCCCGAGCACCCAGCGGCGGCCGGGATCGATGGCGACGAGGACGAACCGGCCGCCCTCCCCCGACCAGCGCATCCGGTGCAGGACCTTGCGCAGCGTATCGCTGTGCGGCCCCTTCGGGTTGCGCCGGAATTCCTCGACGAGATCGGTCCGCTCGGGATCGATCTCGAAGTGGGCGGCGGCCGGATCGTTCACCAGCATCGGGCAGGCGCTCCCCTCACTTCGTGACCCAGGTGGTCCAGCGCTCGCGCAGCCGGTCGCGGTTGGCGGCAATCCACTCGTAGTCGGCGATCACCAGCTTCGACCAGTTCTCCGGCCAGGACGGACGGAACTTGCGCTCCGCCTCCGGGATCATGCCCGCCGCCTCGCGATTGTTGCTGTCGAAGCTGACCTTGGCGCTGAAGGGAACGTGCTCGGCCGCGCCCTTCACGAAGAACTCCAGGAACGCCATGGCGTTCTGGGTGTTCGGGCCGTTCTTCAGCACCGCCCAGTTGCCGACGTCGCGGATGGCGCCGTTCCAGGTGAAGTCGAACTCGCCCGACTTGGCGAGCGGCACCGAGCGGCTGGAATAGGCCATGGTCATGACCGCGTCGCCGCCGCGCATGATCTGCATGATGTTGTCGCCGCTCTTCCACCAGGCCGCGACGTGGGGCTTGATGGTGTCGAGCTTCCGGTAGGCGCGGTCGACGTCGAGCGGGAACAGCTTGTCGACCGGCACCCCGTCGGCGATCAACGCCATGGTCGGGACCCACCATTCGCGGTCGCCGGTGTCGGGCAGCGCGCGCGGGCCCGGGAAATTCCTGACGTCGAAGAAGTCGGCCCAGCTCTTCGGCGCCTTGTCGCCGGGGAAGGCCTTGCTGCTCCACACCAGCGTCATGCCGCCGGCCGTGCGCATCAGGCCGTTCGGGAAGCAGGAATTGGGCAGCGCGTTCGCCTCGATCTTCGTGCAGTCGAGCGTCGCCAGGATGTCCTTGCGCTGCACGAGGTCGGGCGGCGTCGCCGTGACGATGTCGAACGGCACGTTGCCGCTGCGGGCGCCGGCGACCGCGCGCGCCCACTGATCGGGCAGTTCGATCGGCACCGAGCGGACACGGATGCCGGTTTCCGCCTCGAAGCGCTTGTAGAAGTGCTCCTGCAGGCTCTTTTCCATCAGGCCGCCGGTGGTGGCGATCACCACCTCGCCCTTCTGGGCGGCGGCCGGGGCCGCCAGCGCCGACAGCGCCACGGCACCGGCCAGGAGCGCGCGTCTCGAGATCCCCATCTGACCCTCCTCCTCGTTCAAGCGGTCGTGCCCTTGCCGGCCGCGGCCGGCGGCGGCTCGGACGCCTCGATGAGGGCGATCCGGCCGGCCTCCATGTCCTCCATCAGACGCACCAGCCGGACCCCGCCCTCGATCGTGTCGGCGCGGATCGCCTCGCGGACGCTGGCGGCGTCGCGGCGGGCGAGCGCATCCAGCACCTCGAGATGCTGGTGGCGGCCGGGATAGGTCGGCATGGCGTGCGGATAGAGGTAGTTCAGGAGCGGCCCGTTGCGCAGCCAGATTCCCTCCAGCAGCGCCAGCAGTTCCGGCATGCCGGCCGCTTGGTAGAGCGTGTGGTGGAAGCGCCAGTTGGCGCGGATGGCGTCGCGCCAGCGCCCCTCCCGCTCGGCCGCGATGAGATCGGAATGGACCCGGGCGAGTGCGGCGATGCCGTCGTCGGTGATCCGCATCGCCGCCGTCTCCGCCGCCAGCCCCTCCAGCATCAGGCGGATGGTGCGCAGCTCCAGGTACTGCGCCAGCGTCAGCCGGGCGACGGTGATCGAGCGGCCGGCATGCATCTCCAGCCCGCGCTCGCGGACGAGCTGCATCAGCGCCTCGCGGACCGGCGTCTCCGACACGCCCATGGCGGCGGCGAGCGCCCGGATCTTGAAGCGGTGGCCGGGCCAGAAGCGGCCCTCCATGAGGGCGGTGCGGAGCTCGCCATAGACGCGCGCCGTCAGGCTCTCGCGCTCGAGCGGCGCGAAATTGTCCGCCACCGGCCGTACCCCGCCCGCGCCCGTCACCGTCGCCTCAGCGCGTCAGCCAGGAGACCCAGCGCTCGCGCAGCCGGTCGCGGTTGGCGCCGATCCACTCGAAGTCGGGCATCACCTGCCGCGACCAGTTGTCGGGATGGTTGGCGCGCCGCCGCTTCTCGGCCTCCGGCAGCAGGTCGAGCGCATCGAGGTTGGCGGTCGCGGTGTTGAGCTGGTCGGCGAACTTCACGTGCCGCTCCGGCCCGCCCATGAAGAAGTCGAGGAAGGCCATCGCACCGTCGGTGTTCGGGCCGCCCTTGATGACCGCCCAGATGCCGACGTCGCGGATGCTCTGGTTGAAGGTCATCTGGATGTTCGGCCGCTCGCGCGACATGATGAGCGCGCGGCCGCTGTAGCTCATGGTCATGGCGACCTCGCCCGAGCGCAGGATCTGCTGCACGTGGTCGCCGCTCTTCCACCACACGGCGACGTGCGGCTTGATCTGGTCGAGCTTGCGGTAGGCGCGGTCGAGGTCGAGCGGGAAGAGCTTGTCCTTCTCCACCCCATCGGCGAGCAGCGCCGTCACCGGCACCCAATATTCGCGGTCGCCGGTGTCCGGCAGGCCGCGCGGCCCGGGGAAGTTCCGGACGTCGTAGAAGTCCTTCCAGCTCTCCGGCGCCTTGCCCTTCACCATGTCGGTGTTCCACACCATGACCATGGCGCCGATCGAGCGCATGACGCCGTATTCCATGCAGGCGCCGGGGGCGGCGCGCTTCATGTTCGGCAGCTTCTCGCAGTCGATGCGGACGAGCTGGTCCCGGTGCTGGATCAGGTCCGGGAAGGTCGCGGTGACGATGTCGAACTGCTGGCGGCCGGTGCGGGCGTTCGCCTGGACCCGTGCCCACTGCGCCGGCAGCTCGGTCGTCACCTTGTTCACCGGCGTGCCCGTCGCCTCCTCGAAGGGCTTGTAGAAATGCTCGACGAGGGCCCGCTCCATGGTGCCGCCGGTGGCGGCGATGACGACTTCCTTCTTCTGGGCGATCGCCGGGGCGGCGGCGAGGACGAGGCCGGCGGCGAGTGCGAGGATGGACTTCATGGCGTGTTCCCCTCCCGTGCGGGCGCCGCCCGGCGCTCCGCCATCTGCTTGAAGGCGTGGCCGAGCACCAGGACCAGGATGGTCAGCAGGCTCAGCATGGTGGCGACCGCCGCCAGCACCGGCGAGACGTCGAAGTCGATGTCCTCGAACATCTTGCGCGGCAGCGTCTTGCGGTCGAGGTCGGAGATGAAGAACGACACCACCGCCTCGTCGAAGGAGATGATGAAGGCGAAGAGCGCCGCCGACGCGACGCCCGGGGCGATCATCGGCAGGGTGACGTGGCGGAAGGTGGCGATGCGGCTGGCGCCGCAGGACAGCGCCGCCATCTCGAGGTCGGCGTCGAAGCGGTAGAGCGCCGCCAGGATGGTGAAGATTGCGAACGGCAGCGCCAGCACGATGTGCGCCATGGCGAAGCCGAGCAGCGTGCCGGTGAGGCGGAGCTGCTCGTAGACGAGGAACATGGCGACCGCGAGCGCGATGTGCGGCACCACCACCGGACCGATGATGAGGAGCTCGACGATCGCCCGGCCGCGGACCCGCCCGCGCACCAGCGCCAGCGCCGCCATGGTGCCGACCACCGTGGCGCCGATCGCGGCGATGATGCCGGCCTCGGCGCTGAACAGCGTCGCCTCGACCCATTCCCGGTCGGCGAAATACTCGCCGTACCAGCGCAGCGAGAAGCCCGACGGCGGGAACTGCAGGTACTTCTCCGGCGACACCGACATCGGCGCGACCAGGACCGTCGGCAGCAGCAGGAAGACGATCACCGCGTAGGCGACCGCGTTGAGGAGAAGCCGGCCGACGCCGCCCGGCCGCGGGGGACGGCCGCCGCTCACGACCGCGTCCCCACGAAGCGCTCCAGCCGGATGAAGCGGTTGAACGCGAGCGTCAGCGCCAGGACGAAGGCGAGCAGCACGCCGACGAGGGCGCCGGCGAAGGGCCAGTTCAGCATCTCCCGCACCTGCTGCGAGACGAGGGTCGCGATCATCATCTGCTGCGGTCCGCCGATCAGGGCGGGCGTGATGAAGAAGCCGAGCGCCAGGAGAAACACCATCAGGCAGCCGCTGACCACCCCGGGCAGCGACAGCGGCCAGATCACCTCGCGGAAGGTCGACCAGTTGGACGCGCCCAGCATCAGGGCCGCGCGCGGATAGTCGTCGGGGATGCCCTTCAGCGCCGAGAACACCGGCAGCACCATGAAGGGCAGCAGCACATGGCTCATCGCCAGCACGACCGCGCCCTCGGTGTAGAGGAGCCGGATCGGCGCATCGACGATGCCGAGCCCCGTCAGCCCCTCGTTGACGAGGCCGTTGCGCTGCAGCAGGACCATCCAGGCATAGGTGCGCACCAGCACGCTGGTCCACAGCGGCAGCAGCACCGCCGCCGCCATCAGGCCGAGCTTCAGCCCGCGCGAGCGCGACATGACGTAGGCCAGCGGATAGCCCAGCAGCAGCGCGACGATGGTGACGTAGAAGGCGATGCGCAGCGTCCGCCACATCACCCGCAGATAGACCGGCTCGCCGAAGACGCGCTCGTAATGGGCCGTCGTCGGCCGCGGCACCAGCAGGCTCTCGTGCAGGAGCGTGCCGAGCGGCAGCAGGAAGACGACGACGAGCAGGATCACGAACGGCACCAGCAGCGCCAGGCTCGCCGCCTCGCTGAGGTGGCGGCCGCCGAGGAAGAAGGCCGGCGGGCGGCGGGCGCTCATCCGGCGCGGTCCGCGGCGAAGGCGCGCGCGTCCTCGGGCCGCCACGCGAGGTCGACCGCCTCGCCGGCCGCCCACTGCCGCTCGTCGACCCCGGCCGCGAGGCGGGCGCGCACCCGCCGCTCGGACCCGAGGTCGGCGATCAGCGTCGTCGCGACCCCGGCATAGATCGCCTCGACCAGGGTCGCCGCCATGCCGCCCGCCGGCGGTGCCAGCCGCACGCGCTCGGGCCGGACGGCGATGCGCAGGGCCGTCCCGGCCGCCAGCCGGTCGACCGCGACGGCGCCGACCCGGCCGCCGCCGTCGAGGTCGACGGCCCGGATCTCGCCCGGCGCCGCCGCGGCGACGGCGCGGCCGGCGAGGAAGTTGGTCTCGCCGATGAAGCCGGCGACGAAGGGCGTCGCCGGCGTCTCGTAGAGTTCGCGCGGGGCGCCCACCTGCTGCAGCCGGCCGTGGTCGAGGACCGCGACCCGGTCGGCCATGGTCATCGCCTCGGTCTGGTCATGGGTGACGAAGACGACGGTGACGCCGAGCTGCTGCTGGAGATGCTTGATCTCGAGCTGCATCTCCTCGCGCAGGTTCTTGTCGAGCGCCGACAGCGGCTCGTCCATCAGCAGCACCCGTGGCTGGTAGACGATGGCGCGGGCGAGCGCGATGCGCTGCTGCTGGCCGCCCGAGAGCTGGTTGGTGCGGCGCCCGCCATAGCCGCCGAGGCGCACCGTCTCCAGCGCCGCGAGCGCCCGGCGCTCGCGCTCGGCCTTGGCGACGCCGCGCATCTTCAGCGGAAAGGCGATGTTCTCGGCCACCGTCATGTGCGGGAACAGCGTGTAGCGCTGGAACACCATGCCGAGGTTGCGCTTGTTGGCGGGCGCCCAGGTGACGTCCTCGCCGCCGATCTCGACCCGGCCGGAGGTCGGGTACTCGAACCCGGCGATCGCCATCAGGATGGTGGTCTTGCCCGAGCCCGAGGGCCCGAGCAGGGCCACGAACTCGCCCGGCGCCACCGACAGCGACACGCCGTCGACGGCCGCGACCGGGCCGAACCGCTTGACCAGGTCATGGACGGCCACCCGTCCCTCGGAATTCGCCGGTCCCCGCGCCACCCGCTGCTCCGCCGTCATGGTTCGTTGCCGACGACGCTACCGTCTATATGATATATCCCGCAAGAGGCGTTGTCGGGAGGCGAAGATGGCGGTCGATCGGGCGAAGCTGCGGGCGGCGGTGCCGCCGCTCGACGGGCGCATCATTGTCGACGGAATTACCCGGCCGGTCGAGATTTTCCGCGACGCCTGGGGCATCCCGCACGTCCGCGCCGCCAGCGCCGCCGACGCCTTCTTCGGCCAGGGCTTCGCCCATGCCCAGGACCGGCTGTGGCAGATGGATGCCGCGCGCCGCCGCGCCGTCGGGCGCTATGCCGAATGGGCGGGCCCGTCCGCCGTCGCCGCCGACGCGCTCGCCCGCCGTTCCGGGGTCGAGGCCGCCTCCCGGCGCGACCTCGCGGCCGCCTCGGCCGAGACCCGCGACATGCTGGCGGCCTATGCCGCGGGGGTGAACGCCTTTGCCGGACGCGGCCCGCTGCCGGTCGAGTACCAGCTGCTGGCGGCCGGGTTCGAGCCGTGGGAGCCGTGGCAGAGCATCGCCACCATGCGCCAGCGCGGCTTCCTGATGGGCTCGGTCTGGTTCAAGCTCTGGCGCGCCGCGGCCCTGCGGACGATCGGGCCGGAGCAGGTGGCCAAGCTGCGCTACGACGACGGCGGCGGCGACCTTCTCTGCATCCCGCCCGGAGTCGCCGCCGAGCGCTGGGTCGCGACGCTGGCCGACCTCGCGCCGGCGCTGGAGGCGATGGCGGCACTGGGCGCCGCCGACGCGACCGGCGGCGGCAGCAACAACTGGGCGCTCGCGCCGGCGCGCGCGACGACCGGCCGGCCGATCCTGGCGGGCGACCCGCACCGCGTCTTCGAGATCCCCTCGATGTACGCCCAGGGCCACCTCGCCTGCCCGGATTTCGACGCCGTCGGGCTGACGGTACCGGGCGTGCCGGCCTTCCCGCATTTCGCCCACAACGGCCGGGTGGCGTGGTGCGTGACCCACGCCTTCATGGACATCTACGACCTTTTCGTCGAGCGCTTCCGGCCGGGCGACGCCGGCGCCTATCTCTTCCGCGGCGAATGGCGCCCGACCGTGCGGCGGACCGAGCGCATCGCCGTCCGCGGCGCGGCCGCCGTCGCGGTCGAGGTCGTCGAGACCCACCACGGACCGGTCGTCGCCGGCGACCCGGCCGCGGGCGCCGCCGTCGCCCTGCGGAGCGTCCAGGTGGCGGAGACCGACCGCTCGCTCGATTGCCTGCTGCCGATGCTGCGCGCCGGCACGGTCGACGAGCTGTTCCGGTCGACCCGCGAATGGGGTCTCATCGACCACAATCTCGTGGCGGCCGACACCGCCGGCCGCATCGGCCATCTCGTCCGCGCCAAGGTGCCGCGGCGGCCCCGGGTCAACGGCTGGCTGCCGGTGCCGGGCTGGACCGGCCTGCACGAGTGGGAGGGCATGATCCCGTGGGAGGAGATGCCGCGCGTCTTCGACCCGCCGGCGGGCGCCATCGTCACCGCCAACAACCGGGTCGTCGCCGACGACCATCCCGACTACCTCACGACCGACTGCCACCCGCCCTACCGCGCCGCCCGCATCGCCGAGCGGCTGGCCGCGGCCGAGCGCTGGTCGCCGGCCGAGATGGCGGCGCTCCACATGGACACGGCCTCGCCCAATGCCCGCCTGCTCCGCGACCGCATCGCCCGGCTCGCGCCCGCCGACCCGGCGGCCCGCGCGCTCCGCGACCGCATCGCCGGCTGGGACGGCCGCATGGATGCCGGCTCGACGGCGGCCGCCGCCTATGCCCGGGTCCGCCGGGCGCTGACGCTGCTGCTGGCGGAGCGCTCGGGCCTCGCGGCCGCGGCCGCCGACCCGCTGCTCCAGGTGCCGCCGCCGGTCGTGCCGGCCAACCAGCTCTGGTGGACCCTGCCGACCCTGCTGCGCAACGGCGACACCGGCCTGCTCGGCGGCCTCGACTGGGACGCGGCGCTCGGCGCGGCGCTGGCCGAGGTCGTCGCCGAAGGCGCCGCCGGCGCCTGGGCCGACCTGCACCGGCCGCGCTTCGTCCACCCGCTGTCGCCGCTCTTCCCGCAATGGGCGGCGCTGCTCGACCCGCCGTCGCTGCCGGTCGGCGGCGACAACGACTGCGTCCTGGCGACCGGCATGATCTGCTCGGCCGGCTTCGCCGCCGCCTACGGCGCGGTCGCGCGCTACGTCTTCGACGTCGGCGACTGGGACGCCTGCGGCTGGTCCGTCTTCCACGGCGCCTCCGGCCATCCCGGAAGCCCGCACTATGCCGACCAGAACCCGGCCTGGACCGCAGGCGAACTGGTGCCGATGCTCTATCGCTGGCCGCGGATCGCCGCCGAGGCGGCGGCGCGGACGGAACTCGCCCCCGCCGGATAGGAACCCCGCCTCCAGCCGCCGCCCGTGCGGCGCGCTGGCGAAGTCTATGCGAATGCGTTGCACTAGTAATATCTGCCGTGCTACCGCCCCGGCACCGTCGCCATCCGGGGCCGTCCGATGCTGCTGCAGATTCCCGCCATCCTGTCGAAGGCCGAGGTCGCCCGCTGCCGCCAGGTGATCGACCAGGCGGAATGGATCGACGGCAATGCCACCTCGGGCAGCCAGTCGGCGCTGGCCAAGCGCAACCAGCAGCTTGCCGAGGGCTCGCCCGCCGCCCGCCAGGTCGGCGAGGCGGTGATGGCCGCCCTCGGGCGCAGCCCGACCTTCATCTCGGCCGCCCTGCCGCTCAAGGTCTTCCCGCCGCTCTTCAACCGCTATGCCGGCGGCGAGGAGTTCCGGACCCATGTCGACAACGCCATCCGCCAGCTCCGCGGCAGCGACTTCCGCATCCGCAGCGACCTCTCGGCCACCCTCTTCCTGGCCGAGCCGGAGGAATATGACGGCGGCGAACTGACGGTCGAGGACACCTACGGCATGCATCCGGTGAAGCTGCCGGCGGGCCACCTCGTGCTCTACCCGGCCTCCAGCCTGCACCATGTGACGCCGGTGACCCGCGGCGCCCGGGTCGCCTCGTTCTTCTGGATCCAGAGCATGGTGCGCAGCGACGCCCACCGCCGCCTGCTCTTCGAGCTCGACACCACGATCCAGGACCTCGCCGCCGAGCGCGGCCAGGGCGACGACGCCGTCGTCCGCCTCACCGGCACCTACCACAACCTGCTGCGCGAATGGGCGGAGTGCTGAGGGCGGGCGGTTCGGATAGAATGCCCGTCGCGAAGGCCGAGGGCATCGCCGCGCTGGAGGCGATGGGGCTGACGGCCGCGGACGCCGTCCGTCTGCTGTTCCATCGGATCGTCACAGACCAGGCGTTCCCGCTCGAGCTCAAGGTGCCGAATGCGGCGACCCGGGCCGCCATGGCCGAAGCCGAGGCGATGCTGGCCGAGCGCCGGACCCGCTTCGCGGACGGAGAGGCGTTGGTCGCCGACCTGGATGGCTGACCGGCCCAAACGGGCGAACCAGCCGCGTGCCTGCGACTACACGCGCGCCTTCTCGAAGGATTGGGATCGACTGTCGGGCTCCGGACGCTACGGCATGCACCGCCCGAAGGCAGCGATGTTGCTGCTGGTGGGGAACGACGGCCCGCTCGGCCCGGAGTGTACGGATCATGCGCCGAAGGGCGAGTGGAACGGCTATCGCGAATTGCACATCGGCGGCGACTTTCTCCTGATCTACAAGTGCGACGATACGACCGGAAAGAGCGGAGTGGTCATCTTCGTCCGCGCCGGCACCCATAGCGAGCTGTTCCAGGAATAAGGGTCGTGACGGGCCTCCCGCCGCGGATCGCGCAGGCGTAGCGCCCTACGCCGCCTCCCTCGCCCGCCGCGCCGCCATCGCCGCCTTGTAGAACGCCACGATCCACCGCCCGACCGTCGCCGCGTCGGTGCCGCCGGAGAGCGTCGCGAGTGCGGCGTCGGCGGTGGCGTCGGGGATGAGGGTGCCCTTGCGGGTGCGGATGAGTTCGCCCGAGAAGTCGGACGAGAACTCGGGGTGGCCCTGGAAGGACAGGGCCGTCGTGCCGTAGGCGAGCGCGCCCAGGGGGCAGAAGTCGGAGCCGGCGATGACCTCGGCCCCCGGCGGCAGCTCGACCACCTGGTCCTGGTGCATCGCCTGGATGGCGAACTCGGGC